>CAVAIM010000001.1:0-42203 GCA_963588755.1 bacterium
ACTATAAATATGTAAATGCAACAAAATTTATTCAATATGCTACTTCATGTTGTTTGCTTATTTTTTTAATTAAACTATAATAAGAAGGCTTATGTATAAATAAGCGAAAGTGAGGATTATATTATGACTCTTGGAGAAAGAATACAAGATTTACGAAAGAAAAAAGGATATAGTCAAGAAAAACTAGCTGATCATTTAAATATGTCACGACAAGCTGTTGCTAAATGGGAACAAGATGCTTGTGAACCTAATATTGGTTGCTTGATTTCTATGTCTGAATTGTTTGAAGTTGATTTAGATTATTTAATTGCTGGAAAGATTAAGGAAAAAACTAGTGAAAAAATAATAGTAAAAGAGAAAGAACACTTGTTAGATAAAATTGATATTATTCTTTTATTGGTTCTTATTATTTCAATTATTTTTTTCTTTGGATTATTCATATATGCCGTATTAAATCCGATGTATTACCATCAAGCATATTCTTTTATATGGTGGTATATTTACTTTTGGGTATCTTCAGGAACTTTATTTCGTTTTATGGTTCTTATTTCAGTTTTTGGTATAGTTTTCTCACTTTATAATTTTTTAAAAAGGAGAAAATAGGATATGATATTTAAAGTATGTTTATTGATTACAACACTCTTAAGTGCAGGAATTACTTCAGCAACGACTATATGTTAAGGATAAAATGATATGAACAATTTGGATGCAGTTAAAATGTACAATAATTGTTCATGTTTTTTTATTTATTATATAATTTGATAAATCCATTTGAAATAGAGTGTAACACGTGTTACAATTTGATTAAGGGTGATGTTACATGTTTTATGATTTAAATAAAGATATTAGATATACGAAAACTGTGTTAAATATGAATGATACTTCTATTTCAGAATTTTTTGGTGTTTCAAGGATGACTTTGTCAAGATGGCAAAATGGAACGTCTCGCCCAAATATTGATACATTAAATAAAATATATAATACAATTTATAAGTCGGGTATTAATTTGAATAGAATTAAAGAAGAAATGCATATGTCTAGTATGAAAGATAATCACGTGTTATTATTTCATGGCGCAAAGACAGAAATCAGTGGAGAACCTAGTATAGAATATAGTAACGGAAAGAAAGATTTTGGTAAGGGATTTTATCTTGGCGAATCTTTTAATCAAGCTGCAAGCTTTGTCGTTGGATATGAAAATTCTTCAGTATATCTATTTGATTTTGATAAATCTAATGTGAGTATCAAGGAATACAATGTATCAAAAGAATGGATGATATTAATTGCTTATTTCAGAGGTAAACTTGATAGATATAAGGATTCTAAATATCTTAATGAACTATTAGATACCTTAAAGAATGTTGATGTAGTAATTGCACCTATCGCAGATAATACAATGTACACTACATTAGATGATTTTATTGAAGGAAAGATAACTGATTTACAATGTTTGAATGCCCTGTCTGCTAATAGACTTGGAAGACAATATGTATTTTTAAATGATTCAATTATTAAAAACAATTTAAAAATGATTGAAAGATGTTTTTATTCTGCTTTAGAGAAAAAAGATTATTTAGAATATAGATATAAAGAAAACGAAATTGGTAAGAATAAAGTAATACTTGCATTAAGAGAATATGCAGGTAAAGGAAGTTATATTGAGGAATTGTTAAAATGAAGGATACTGATTTAATTAAGTGTAGATTTGTATCAAACTTGTTTGAATATGCAAGTAAGGTTAAAGAGGGATCATCTAAGATATTTATTAAAGCTTTTGTTTATTCAGCAATATCAAATCGTATATCAAATGACGCATTTTTAATAGATTCATTTGATGTTAGTTATGCATATGAATCTATTAAGAAAGAGAAAGTGTTGAATAAAGGATGTGAAACATATCCTACATATATAATGTCATGGATTGGATATATTATGGAGTATTTCACACTAAATACAGGTATATCTTTAAAAATATTGTATAAGCATGTAAAACCAGAAGAATTATATATGTTATATGAGTCATATCATTCATTAGATAATGATGAAGTTGTGAATAGATTATTAGAGGCTCATAATATAAATAGAAATTTAAATGATGTAGACTTAATGAAAAAAATATATAAAACTCAATAGATATGTGAAAACCTTTTCACTCTTAAAATTATTGTTATTATGTGTTATAGTTAGAAATATATCTAAAGGAAGTATTTATTATGTATAAACTTATAGGAAATGTAATTTCTGAAGGCGTAGCTTATGGTAATATAGTTAAGATTAATAATGATAATTTATTTGTATCTGAAAGAACTTGTAAAGATATAGCTTATGAAAAGGAAGAAATTAGAAAAGCCTTAAAAATAGTAGTAGCTGATTTAAAAGAATTAAGAGATACTTGTAAAGATGATTTTCTAGACGCTCATATAATGATTCTTGAAGATAAGACATTAATTGATGAAATAGATAAAGAAATAGATGAACATAATTATGAAGCTAGTAAGGCTTGTGATATTGTATTTAATAAATATATTAAACAATTTATGAGCTTTGATAGTACTTATTTAGAGGAACGTAATCTAGATTTTAAGGATTTAAGAAGAAGAGTATTAAGAACATTAAATAAAGATTATGTTGCATCTCTTGAACATGATAAGGTTATTTTAGTATGTGAAGAATTATATCCTAGTTATCTATCTGATTTTAGATCTACTGTTGCAGGAGTGATTGCTAAAAAAGGTGGAACTACAAGTCATGGTGCAATCTTGTGTCGCGCAAGAGAAATACCTTTTATTGTAGTTGATGATATTAATATAGCTGATAATTCTTTAGTTGTTATAGATACTAGAGAAAAAACTTGTTATATTGATTGCGAAGAGGGATTTATAAATAAGTATATTGATTATAAGAAATCTATATCAGCTAGAGTAAGAATTAGAGATTTCTCAGAACAAGGTATAAAGATATTTGGTAATGTATCTGAAAATAAAGATTTATATAAGGTAAGAAAATATAAGTTACATGGTGTAGGTTTATATAGAACTGAATTTATATTTATGAATAAGTCACGTGCTTTAACACAAGATGAACAATATCAAATATATAATGATGCAGTACTAGAGATGAAGCAACGTCCTATTACATTTAGAACTTTTGATATAGGTGATGATAAGCAATTATCTTATTTAAAGGCTGATAAGAAGGGTATTAGAAATTATAAGAATTATCCGGATTTGTTTAAGGATCAAGTAGTTGCCTTAATTAAAGCTAATAGATATCAAAATATGCGTATTATGTTTCCGATGATTGAATCTCAAGAAGAGTTTAGATATTTAAAAGATTTAGTTGTTAAATATAAAAATGAATTAGGAAATAAATCATATTTAAAAATAGGTATGATGTTAGAAACTAAGGAAGCATTAAAGAACTTATCTAGTTTTATTGATGTAGATTTTATCTCTTTAGGTACTAATGACCTAACTCATGAACTATATAATATTGATAGATCTGAAATGTCTAACTATAAGGTTTATATTGAAGATTTAATTAAAGAACTAGAACGTGTAGTAAATCATTGCAAGACTTATAATATTGATTTATCTATATGTGGTGAACTTGCGGGAATACCTGAGGTTACTAATAAATTACTTGAAATTGGTATTAGGAACTTCTCAGTTTCAGCTCCTTTATCTAAGGGTGTAGAAGCTTCTATTGTTAAATATTATAATTTAAAATAAAATTTGAATCTTAAGAGTTAATTCTCTTAGGATTTTTCTTTTAATATAAGATAAACTTAAGTATAATATAGGTAATTTAGAAAAGAAAAGGAATTACATGAAAATGAAAAGAAAAAGAATAATACTAGGCTGTGTTATATTAGGGCTTGCATCTTTATCAAGCTGTGTAAGAATTGATAAAGAAGATGACTCGACTAGTAAGACAAGTGAAAACTCTAAACCTAATTCAAGTAGTACGAATAAGGAAAGTTCTACTCTAAGTGGAGAAACTAGTAGTACAACTAGTGAGACTACAACAAATAATAGTACTACAACAGAAACTCAAAACACTACTGAGACTACAACTACTCATGAAGAAAAGTATACAGTTAACTTTATGGTGAATGGAGAGATTAGTGAAGTTGTTGTTAAAAAAGGAAATAAGGTAGTAGCGCCAGCCGCTCCTTCAAAAACAGGCTATACTTTTAAGGGTTGGTATACAAATACTAGTGGTCTAGGAGAAGCTTATGATTTCAATACTTTAATTGAAAGTGATATTACCTTATTTGCAATCTTTGTTAAAGATGCGACTAAGTATACTATAACATTTGATATTGATGGTGAGCTACAAACCCAAACAGTAGTTGAAAATAGTAAGGCAATAGAACCATCCGCTCCTTCAAAGACTGGTTATACTTTCAAGGGTTGGTATAAGTCAAGTGACGGAAGTGGTGAAGCTTATAATTTCAACAGTTCTGTAACATCAAGTTTTACTTTATATGCAATCTTTGAAAAAGATCCTGTTAAATATACTGTTACATTTAATGTTGATGGGGTTACATCAAGTAAAACAGTTCTTGAAAATAATAAAGTAGAAAAACCAGCAGACCCTAGTAAGGATGGCTATACATTTAAGGGTTGGTATGAGAATTTAAGTGATAGTGTTGAATTTGATTTTGATACTGAGATTACATCAAATATTACATTATATGCTAAATTCGAAGAAACTTTAAAAGATGTATATTCTTCTTATGAAGAAGGATTATATGTTGAATGGGATGATACTAGTTTGGACAATGTATCAGTTTACTATAAGAAGACAAGTGATGATACATATACTAAAGTAGATTCTGAATTAATTAGATTAGATAAGACTACATCAAGAGTTAGAGCTGATATTGTAGGTCTTGAAAAAGGAGAATATCAAATTAAATATATCAAGTCTGATACTACTTCTTATGTAACAAGTGCCTTAAATGTAAGTAACTATGATAGATCAGGTTATGCACATTATAATTATTCATCAGATTCTACAGGTGTAGATGTATCAGAAGGTATTGGTGCATATACAAATAGTGGTGTATTAAAGAGTGATACTACTGTAGTATATGTAACTGATGAAACTAAGAATACTGTAACTGCAGATATTGCAGGAAAGTCTTATACGGGTATATCTTCAATACTTCAAGCTCAAAAGAATTCTAAGACTCCACTTAATATTAGAATCATTGGTTCTATAAATGCAGCTACTTGGAATACGATTGATTATAAAGTTAATGGTGTTACAGCTATTACTCCTGATTTAGTTATTGGTGCAAATGGTAAGGCACTAGAGAAAAAGAGTTATGATGAGAGTGAAATTATTGAAGCAGGATATAATACACTTCAAACTAACTATACAAAGTTAAATGGATTAACTAATAAGATTAAATATGATTCTAGTAAAAAGGAATTTGATAGTTATTATAATATGCTTGATGTTAAGAACGCTATGAATGTAACTGTTGAAGGTATAGGAGAAGACGCAACTATATTCCAATGGGGATTCACTTGGAAGAGTTCATCATCAATTGAAGTTAGAAATTTAATATTTGATGACTATACAGAAGATGCATGTTCATTTGAGGGTTCTGATGATTCTAAAACTTTAAGTGGATTTAAGAGTGGACATATCTGGATTCATAATAATCAATTTAATGAAGGTATGAATTATTGGGATGTATGTAATGAACAAGATAAACATGATGGTGATGGTGCAACTGACTTTAAGAAGAATGCATTTATTACTTTATCATATAATCATTATATTAAGAACCATAAGACTGGTTTAGTTGGTGGTAGTAACTCACAACATACAGCTTGTATTACATTCCATCATAATTATTATGAAGAATGTCAATCTCGTTTACCTTTAGCTCGTCAAGCTAATATGCATATGTATAATAACTACTATTATAAATCATCAAGTTATTCAATGAGTATTCGTGCAAATGGTTATGCATTCCTTGAGAACAATTATTTTGAAGGTGGACAAAATCCATACGAACTACAAACTGATTCATCTAATGGTAATGGATATGTAAAAGCATTAAATAATGTATTTGATAATGTTAATGTTAATGGTGATACATACTATGCGGTTAATAATGTATCTTCTAGACTAGAAACTGTAACTAATACTAATATATATTCAACTACATTTGATACTGATTCTAGTGTTTTCTATTTTGATGATGTAAACAAGGTTAGTAAAGTAGAAGTACTTGATACAGCTGATAAGGCTAAAGAGAATTGTTTAAAGTATGCAGGTGTGCATAAGAAATAATTAAATATTTATATAGCAAAAGAACCAGTAGATACTTGATACCTGCTGGTTCTTTTATTATGAGTTTTAAATTTTTGAAAAAGACTTAATATTTTATTTTGAAATAGTCGAGATAACTTTTCATTATATCTTGTGCAAATAAACAGGTATCTATTAAATATCCCTTTTCGGTGTTCCATTCTTTTAGACCTCTATAATAGAATGCTTTATATTGATCGGTGATTAAAATCGGAACAATATTATGTTTTAAACACTCCTTAAGCATAATTAGTCTTCCCACTCTACCATTTCCATCTTGGAAAGGATGGATTGTTTCAAAACGATAATGAAATTCTATTATATTTTCTAAAGATACATTTTGAATATTATTGTACCAATTAAGTAAATCAATTATTTTTGATTTAACTTCGCCGGGCTTTGCGGTTTCTTTGCCCCCAACTTCATTATCTATCATCTTATAATCTCCAACCTTAAACCAAGTCTTTAAAGAATCAGTGGTTCCGGATTTTAAAATAAAATGAAATTGTTTTATTAATGATTCACTTAATTTTGAATTTGCTGAATCAATGGCTAAATCTATACATCTAAAATGATTTATTGTTTCGATAATATCATCGACTTTAATGGACTCTTTTTCAATACCTATAGTTTTAGTTTCAAATATATATCTTGTTTGGTCGTATGTAAGTGTACTTCCTTCAATGTGGTTAGAGTTATAAGTCATATCAACTTGTAACTTATGATAAATACCACCCTTTAAAGACAAACCTTTTTCCCTCTTAAGAGTTTCAAGTAAAGTAACTTCCTTTACAGAATGACGTGTTTGTCTTTCTGGTTTTTCAGCATTATCAGGAATTAACCATGATTTTTTATCTAGAATTGCACCGGGAACCCTACCCTTATTACAATAATCCCTAACGCTTCTTTCTGATATATTCCATTTCTTTGAAACTTCTGATACATTTAAATATTTCAATATATCACCTACTTTATTATATATTATCATTTTGCGGCAATCTATTCAATAATTTGTGGCTCAAAGACGCTTTTTATTTTGCCGATGCTTTTTGCATATTGCCGATATAAAAAACTATAAAGATTATTATAAATAAGAAGAAGTAAACAAATTTAGGCACGTGAATTAAAATTTTAAAAAAACTATTGCATTCTATATTTCTTTGTGATAGAATGGAAAGGCTTATGGATAAAAGCACATGGCTGTGAAGTGGAAGGTTGCCGATACGCCGAAAAGCGTTGTCATACAGAGTGTCGGGTTTTTCCATGGAGCAAGTCTATACAAGATTATAGGCGAAAGGAGTATTAAATATTATGGCACAAGAAAAAATTAGAATTCGTTTAAAATCTTATGATCACAGATTATTAGATCAATCTGCACAAAAGATCGTTGAAACAGTAAAGAAGGCAGGTTCTACAGTAAATGGACCAATTCCTCTTCCAACAGATAAGGAAATCTTCACTATTCTTCGTTCTCCACACGTAAACAAAGATTCACGTGAACAATTCGAAAGAAGAACTCATAAGAGATTAATCGAAATTGTGGCTCCAAACCCACAAACAATCGATGCTTTAATGCACATCAACTTACCTAGCGGTGTTGATATCGTGTTAAAGAAGTAGTTTTAAAATTTTTAAATTAAGAAAGGTGTAATTAACTCATGGCTAAGGGAATCTTAGGAAGAAAATTGGGCATGACTCAAATTTTCGATGCAAAGGGAACTCTAGTTCCTGTTACAATTATTGATTGCTCACAAAACGTTGTTCTTCAACAAAAGACAGTTGAAACAGACGGTTATGTAGCAACAAAGATCGGTTTCGTTGACAAACGTGAAAGCCTAGCAAACAATTGTGAAAAGGGTATTGCTAAGAAAGCAAATACTGCTCCTAAGCGCTTCGTAAAAGAAATTCGTTTCTCAGTACAAGCACAAGGAGAAAATGTTCTAGCTGCTTATCAAGTTGGTCAAGAGATTAAATGTGATATTTTCGCTGCTGGTGACGTAATCGACGTTACTGGTACATCAAAGGGTAAAGGTTTTGCTGGTACTATCAAGAGATATAACCATCATAGACAACCTATGTCTCACGGTGTTTCTGCTTCTCATAGAGAAGTTGGTTCAATGGGTCCTATCAAAGGAAACATGAAAGGTAAGAAGATGCCAGGACATATGGGATGCGACACTGTAACTCTTCAAAATTTATCAATCGCTTCAGTAGATGCTGAAAGACAATTAATTTTAATTAAGGGTAATGTACCTGGTCCAAAGAACGGATTAGTTGAAATTAAGTCTGCAGTTAAGGCTACTAAGTAATTAGGAAGGAGATTTAAATATGTTAAAAGTTGCATTATTAAATCAATCTGGTTCAAAGATTAAAGATTTAAAGTTAAATGAAGAAATCTTCGGAATCGAACCTAATCAACAAGTAGTTTACGATGTAGTAAACGCTCAAAGAGCTGCAATGCGTCAAGGTACTCATGACACTTTAACTCGTACAGAAGTACGTGGTGGTGGAAGAAAGCCTTGGAAGCAAAAAGGTACAGGTCATGCTCGTCAAGGATCAATCAATGCTCCACAATGGCGTCATGGTGGTATCGTATTTGGACCTACTCCAAGATCTTATGCTGTTAAGGTTAACGCTAAGGTTAGACAATTAGGTTTAAAGTCAGCTTTATCTTACCATGTTCAAAACAACACATTAACAGTTGTTGATGATGTTAAGTTTGACTCAATCAAGACTAAGAATTTCGTTGAATTCTTATCAAACATTAAGGCAGAAGGAAAGACAATCGTTTTAGTTTCTGAATTAACAGCAGAAGTATGCTTATCAGCAAGAAACATTTCAAACGTTTTCGTTTGCCCAGTAGATCATTCTTCAGTATATGATATTCTTTCTTACAAGAATTTAGTATTAACTGAAGGTGCAGTAAAATACTTCGAGGAGGTTCTAGCATAATATGGAAATCTACAACGTTATTAAAGAACCAATTATTACTGAAAAGTCAATGGCTTTAAAGGAAAAGGAAAACAAGTATACATTTGCTTGCGACGTTAAAGCTAACAAAATCGAAATCAAAAATGCAGTTGAGAAATTCTTCAATGTTAAAGTTGTTTCAGTAGCAACTTTAAATGTTAAGCCAAAGGCAAAGACAGTTGGAAGATATGCTGGTTATACTCAAGCATATAAGAAGGCTATCGTTAAACTTGCTGAAGGTAACAAGATTGACGCATTTGAATTATAATTAATTATATAGGAAATATTATAGGAGATTATTATGGCAATTAAAGTTTATAAACCAACTTCAAATGGTCACAGAAACATGTCAGTTTCTACATTCGAAGAAATTACAACAAGCACTCCTGAAAAATCATTACTTGCTCCAATTAAGAGTAAGGGTGGAAGAAATAATACTGGTCTTGTAACTGTTCGTCACCAAGGTGGTGGAGTTAAGAGAAAATACAGAATTATTGATTTCAAGAGAAATAAGGACAATGTTCCTGGTAAGGTTGCTACTATTGAGTACGATCCAAACAGAACATCAAACATCGCATTAATCGTTTATGCTGATGGTGAAAAGAGATATATCATTGCTCCATCAGGATTAACAGTTGGTATGACAGTTATCTCTGGTGAAACTGTTGACGTTAAGGTAGGTAATGCTTGCCCAATCATCAACATCCCAGTTGGTACAGTTATTCACAACATCGAATTACACCCTGGTAAAGGTGGACAACTTGCTCGTTCAGCTGGTTCATCTGCTCAAATTCTAGGTCGTGATGAACGTTACGTTCTAGTACGTTTAACTAGTGGTGAAGTTCGTAAGGTTCTAGGTACTTGCCGTGCTACAATCGGTACAGTAGGTAATGAAGATCATAGCTTAGTTCGTATCGGTAAAGCTGGTCGTGCTAGACATATGGGATTACGTCCTGAAGTTCGTGGTTCTGTAATGAACCCAGTTGATCACCCACACGGAGGTGGAGAAGGTAAAGCTCCAATCGGACACAAGGCTCCAATGACTCCATGGGGTAAGAAGGCTCTAGGTGTTAAGACACGTAGAAATAAGAAGTCTTCTACAAAATTAATCGTTCGTAGAAGAAACGAAAAGTAATCGAAGGAGGATAATTAAATGGCTCGTTCAATTAAAAAAGGTCCATTCGTTGATGCTTCTCTAATGAAGAAAGTTGAAGCTCAAAATGCGGCTAAAGAAAATAAAGTAATTCAAACATGGTCACGTCGTTCTACAATTTTCCCATCATTCATCGGACACACTTTCGGTGTATATAATGGTCGTGAACACACTCCAGTTTATGTAACTGAAGATATGGTTGGTCACAAGTTAGGAGAATTCGCTCCAACTCGTACTTTCCATGGTCACAAGGCAGACGACAAGGCAGCTTAATAGGAGGGTAATGAATTATGGATGTTAAAGCAATTTCTAAATCAGTTCGTTCTACTCCACGTAAGGCTCGTCTTGTAGTAGATATGATTCGTGGTAAGAACGTTAATGAAGCATTCGGTATTTTAGCATTTACTAATAAGACTGTATGCGAAGACGTTGAAAAAGTATTAAAATCTGCAGTTTCAAATGCAGTTAACAATAACAAGCTTGATATTAACAAGCTTTATGTAAAAGAAATCTACGTTGGTGATGCAATGCGTATGAGACGTATGATGCCAAGAGCTAAGGGTTCTGGTGACATCGTTACAAAGAGACTTTGCAATATTACTGTAGTAGTTTCAGAAAGAGATTAGGAGGACACACACATGGGTCAAAAGGTAAGTCCAAAAGGATTACGTATTGGTGTTAACCGTGAATGGGATGCTCAATGGTATGCTGGTAAGAATGAAGTAGCTGATCTATTATTAGAAGATCAAAAGATTCGTAAGTTCTTAAGCACAACATATGCTAAGGCTCAAGTTTCACGTGTTGTTATCGAACGTCTTAAAGGAACAGATAAAGATATAGTTAGCATTACTGTTTATACAGCTAAACCAGGTGTTGTAATCGGTCGTGATGCTGAAACAAAGAACAATACAGTTAAACAACTAGAAAAGTTAACTAACAAGAGCGTTCGTATGAATGTTGTTGAAGTTAAGAAGCCAGATCTAGACGCTACTTTAGTTGCAAGATCAATCGCTGAACAACTTGAAGCTCGTGCTTCTTTCCGTAGAGTTCAAAAGATTGCTCAACAAAGAGCTATGAAGGCTGGAGCAAAGGGTATCAAAACTCTTATCTCAGGTCGTCTAGGTGGAGCTGAAATCGCTCGTGGTGAAGGTTATTCAGTAGGTCAAGTACCTCTTCAAACATTACGTGCAGATCTTGATTATGCATGGGATGAAGCTCATACTACTTATGGTAAGCTTGGTATTAAAGTATGGATCTACAAGGGTGAAGTTTTAAACTTAAAGAAAGCCCAAGAAAAGAAAGCCCAAGAAGAAAAGGCTTTAAGAGATGAAAGAGCTAAGCGTCAAAACCGTAATGGTGACAAGAAGCAAGCTAGACCATCTCGTCCACATAAGAACAATAATGACAAATCTTCTGAAGGAGGTAAGTAATTATGTTAATGCCTAAAAGAGTAAAGTATCGTAGACCACACAGAGTTTATTATCATGGTAAAGCTAAAGGTAATACTTCTGTAGACTTTGGTACATATGGTTTAATGGCAACTGATGGTGCTTGGTTAACTACTAACCAAATCGAAGCTGCCCGTGTTGCGATCACACGTACTATGGATCGTCAAGGAAAACTATGGATTAGAGTTTTCCCACAACTATCTAAGACTAAGAAGCCTCTTGCTGTACGTATGGGTTCAGGTAAGGGTTCTCCAGAATCTTGGGTTGCTGTTGTAAAGAAAAATACAATCTTATTCGAAGTTGCTGAAGTTTCAGAGGATATCGCTCGTGAAGCATTCCGTCTAGCTGGACATAAGCTTCCTATCGGAACTAAGTTTGTTAAGAAAGCATAGGTGACGAGTAATGAAAAATAAAGAAATTCGTAATCTTTCAGTAGAAGAGCTTAACAAGCAAATCGTTGAACTTAAGGATGAATTATTCAATCTTAAGCTTCAAGCTTCTCTAAATCAATTATCTAACACTGCTCGCATCGCGCAGGTTAAAAAGACTATCGCTAGAATGAAGACAGTTTTAGCTGAAAAAAATCATGAAGTAAGATAAGGAGGATAAAACATGGAAGAACGTAACAGTCGTAAAACATTTACTGGAGTTGTTTCATCTGTAAAGTGTGATAAGACAATCACAGTAGTTGTTGATACTTATAAAAAAGATAGATTATACGGTAAACGTGTTAAATTATCTAGTAAATTACATGCTCATGACGAAAACAATGTTGCTAAAGTTGGTGACACTGTTAAAATTATGGAAACTAGACCTTTATCAAAGACAAAGAGATATACTCTTGTGTCAGTAGTAAAGACTAGTGAAAATCTATAATTCTGGTTCTTGAAAGGAGGCAGTCTCATGGTTCAACAAGAAACAAGACTTGCAGTAGCTGACAATTCAGGTGCTCGTGAGTTATTAATAATTAAAATTTTAGGTGGTGCATTACACAGATATGCTTCAGTTGGAGATATCGTTGTATGCGCTGTTAAGGATGCCATTCCTAACGCTGCTATTAAAAAAGGTGACGTTGTGAAGGCAGTTATCGTACGTACAAAGGCTGGTATTAGAAGAGCTGATGGATCTTATATCAAATTTGATGAAAACGCTGCTGTTATCATCAATGCTGACAAGAATCCTAAGGGAACTCGTATCTTCGGACCAGTAGCTCGTGAGCTTCGTGATCATGGATATATGAAGATCGTATCACTTGCTCCTGAAGTACTATAAGGAGGTTCACTATATGGATATTAAAAAAGGTGACACAGTCGTTGTTATTTCTGGAAAAGATAAATTCCAAATTGATAATAAGGGTAACAAAACTTTAAAATCTGGTAAGGTTTTAAAGGTTAACCCAAAAGATAATACAGTCGTTGTTGAAGGTATTAACAAAGTTAAGAAGCACGTTAAGCCAAGCCAAACTAACCAAACAGGTAGCATCGTTGAAGTTGAAGCTCCAATCGCTGCATGCAAGGTAGCTATTCTTGACCCAAAGAAAAAGGTTCCAACTCGTGTTTCACACACTACAGATGAAAAAGGTAACAAAGTTAGAGTTACTAAGAAGTCTGGTACAATTTTAAAGTAATAGGAGAACAAAGGTATGAATCGTTTATTAGAAAAATATAATACTCAAGTTAAACCTGAACTTCAAAAGAAGTTTAACTATACATCACCAATGCAAACTCCAAAGATTGTTAAAATTGTAATTAACATGGGTCTTGGTGATGCAGTAGCTAATTCTAAGGTTTTAGATGAAGCAGTAGAAGAATTAACTGCTATTGCAGGTCAAAAGCCAGTTGTAACTAAAGCTAAGAAGTCAATCGCTAGCTTCAAGTTACGTGAAGGTATGCCTATCGGTTGCAAGGTAACATTAAGAGGAGAAAAGATGTATGAGTTCTTTGATAAGCTTGTATCAATCGCTCTTCCACGTGTTCGTGATTTCCATGGTATTTCAGCTGACTCATTTGACGGTCGTGGTAACTACACATTAGGTGTTAAAGAACAATTAATCTTCCCTGAAATCAATTTCGATAAGGTTAAGAAGATTAGAGGTATGGACATCGTTATCGTTACTACAGCTAATACTGATGAAGAAGGACGTACTTTATTAGGTTTAATGGGTATGCCTTTTAAGAAGAAATAATTGAGAGGACAAATATTATGGCAAAAACATCACAAATCGTTAGAAACCATAGAAAAGCAAAGTTTGGTGTTCGTGAATACACTCGTTGCGAGCGTTGCGGACGTCCTCATGCTGTATATGGTAAGTTTAAATTATGCCGTGTTTGCTTCCGTGAATTAGCTTACAAGGGTGAAATCCCTGGCGTTAAAAAAGCAAGCTGGTAATCATTTTTCCAAATGGAAGGAGGAATTAATTATGAGTATGACAGATCCAATTGCAGATATGCTTACACGTATTAGAAATGCAAGCAGTATGCGTTCAGAAACTGTTTCAATGCCTGCTTCAAAAGCTAAGAACGCTATTTTAGACGTTTTAGTTCAAGAAGGATACATTGACAGCTATAAAAATGAAACAAATGATAATAAAACAGTAACAACAGTTACTTTAAAGTATTCTCATGGCCAATCAGTAATTAAGGGACTTAAGAGAGTTTCTAAGGTTGGTTTAAGAGTTTATGCAAAGGCTGAAGAACTTCCACAAGTATTAAATGGTTTAGGTGTTGCAATCATCTCAACTTCTAACGGAGTTATGTCTGATAGAGAAGCACGTAAGCAAAATATTGGTGGCGAAGTTATCGCCTATGTTTGGTAATATTTAGGAGGTATAAAATATGTCACGTATTGGTAAGAAAATTATTACTATACCTTCAGGTGTTACAGTTACAAAGAACGGTAACGTAGTTACTGTTAAAGGACCTAAGGGTGAATTAACTCAAACAATCGACTCTCGTGTTGATTTCGAGTTAAAAGATAATGAATTAACATTAATCGCTGATAACAATGATAAGGTAGCTAACATGATGCATGGTACAACTAGAGCTAATGTTGCTAACATGATCACTGGTGTATCAGTAGGATTTACAAAAACATTAGAAATCGTTGGTGTAGGTTACCGTGCAGAATTAAAGGGTACTAAGTTAATCCTTTCTCTAGGTTATTCTCACCCAGTTGAATTCGACGTTCCAGAAGGAATTTCAGTTGAAGTAATCAAGGGTGTTAAAGTTAATGTTTCTGGTGTAAATAAGCAAGCTGTTGGTCAATTTGCGGCTAATATTCGTTCAATGAGAGAACCTGAACCATATCATGGAAAAGGTATTCACTACTCTGATGAACATGTTCGTCGTAAAGAAGGTAAGACAGCTAAGAAGTAATAGAAAGGAGTACTAAAATAATATGATTAGTCAAGTATCAAGAAATTCAAAGCGTGAAGCAAGACATTTACGTATTAGACAAACTATCGTAGGTACTGCATCAAAACCACGTTTAAACGTTTTCCGTTCTAACAAAGGAATTTATGTTCAAATTATTGATGATGAAGCTGGTAAGACATTATGCAGTGCTTCTTCACTAGACAAAGAAATCGCTTCAGGTAATAAGACTGAAACTGCAGCTGCAGTTGGTACTCTTATTGCTAAGCGTGCTCTTGCTTTAAATATCGAAAACGTAGTATTTGACCGTGGTGGTTATTTATATCATGGTCGTGTTAAGGCTTTAGCTGACGCAGCTCGTCAAGCTGGCTTAAAATTCTAGTAAGGAGGAAAATCTCATGTCTAAAGAACGCGAAGAAATTAAAGATGAACAACAAGATGAATTCGAAGAAAAAGTAGTTTCAATCAAGAGAGTTACAAAAGTTGTTAAAGGTGGTAAGCATTCTCGTTTTGCTGCACTTGTAGTTGTTGGAGATAAGAAGGGACACATCGGTTTCGGTGAAGGTAAGTCTACTGAAGTTCCTGATGCCATCAAAAAAGGTATTGAAAATGCTAAGAAGAACATCGTTGCTGTTGAACTTAAGAACAACACAATTCCACATGCTGTAACTGGTGAATTCGGTGCTGGTAAAGTAGTATTACGTCCAGCTGTTCCAGGAACAGGTATTGTTGCTGGTGGTTCAGTTCGTGCTATCCTTGAGTTAGCAGGTATCACAGACATTCTTTCAAAGAGCTTAGGATCAAAGACTCCTGTTAATGTAATTAGAGCTACATTTGAAGGTTTAAAGCAATTAGAATCAGCTGAACAAGTTGCTGCTCGTCGTGGTAAGACAGTTGCTGAGATTTTGGAGTAATATTATGAAGAAATATCAGATCACATTAGTTAAGTCAATTAACGGTCAAAGACCAAACCAAGTTGCTACTGCTAAGACTTTAGGACTATCTCACATTGGTGATACAGTTGTTAAAGAAGAAAATGCTGCAATCAGAGGTATGTTAGTTACTATTGCACATTTAATCAAAGTTGTAGAACTTTAATTTAAAAAAGATTATAATTAAATAGATAAACAAGGAGGTGCCTATATATGTTAAATCAATTAGCGCCAGTTGCTGGAGCAAGACACACAAGAAAGCGTGTCGGTAGAGGTATTGGAAGCGGATTAGGTAAGACTTCTGGTAGAGGAGAAAATGGACAAAACAGCCGTTCAGGTGGTGGTACTCGTCCAGGCTTCGAAGGTGGTCAATTACCATGGTTCCAACGTTTACCAAAGCGTGGTTTCAAGAATATTAATAGAAAAGAATACGCTATTGTTAACCTTTCAGATTTAAATTTATTTGAAGATGGTTCAGTAGTTACTGTAGAAGAACTTTATGCTAAAGGTCTTGTAAAGAAAGTATTCGACGGTGTTAAGGTTCTTGGAAACGGTCAACTAGAAAAGAAACTTACAGTTAAGGCTAATAAGTTCTCTCAATCTGCTAAAGAAGCTATCACAAAAATCGGTGGTACAGTAGAGGAGATCTAATAAGTCATGATCAATAAGTTTAAGAAGATTTTTAGTGATCCAGAAATTATTAAACATTTAGCTTTTACTATTTTAATTTTATTTGTATTCAAAGTTTGTACATTCATTCCGGTGCCACTTATTGACATCAATGGTGTACAAAACACTTTAAAAAATAATGACTTCTTGTCAATCCTTAACACCTTCTCAGGTGGAGGATTGTCAAGTTTCTCTATTTTATCTTTAGGTATTTCACCTTACATTACTGCATCTATCATTGTTCAAATGCTTCAAATGGTTATTCCAGCTATGAAGGATTGGCAAGAAATGGGAGAAGTAGGTAAGACAAAATCTAATAGAGTTACAAGATATTTAACAGTAGTAATTGCTTTAATTCAAGCATTAGCCCTATTACTTGGACTTGGTACTCGTGCCGAGAACATCTTCTGGGTTAAAGCTTTCCCAGTAAATTGGTTCTACTATCTGTATATGGCTATCGTCATTACAGCTGGTTCAGCATTTACAATGTGGTTAGCAGATCTAATCACACAACATGGTGTTGGAAACGGATCTTCTATGATCATCTGTGCTGGTATTGTTGCTTCTATACCTAGTATGTTTAATACACTTAACACAGATTACCTAGGAAGTAACTTCTCAGGTGCAAATCTTGCTAAGTTTATTGCGATTATCGTAATATATGTATTAATGATTTTAGGAATTGTTTACTTTGAATCTGCAAAGAGAAAAATTCCTGTACAATATGCAAATAGACAAGGTAGCGAACGTTCTGAAATTCCACTTAAACTTAATAGTTCAGGTGTTATGCCAGTTATTTTTGCTCAAACTCTATTATCAATTCCTACAACAATTGTAGGTATGATGGGTTTAAGTACATCTACTAATACAGGTGCTTATTGGATTGATCAAGTATTCACTACTACCAAACCAATAGGTATGCTACTTTATATTTTATTGATAGTATTCTTCACTTATTTCTATTCGTTCTTAACAATAGATCCTGATAAGATGGGTGATAATCTATCAAAACAAAATGCCTTTGTTCCTGGATTCAAACCAGGCGAAGAAACAAAAACTCAAATTTCAAACGTATTATTCCGTGTTACAACAATCGGTGCTGTAGGTATTACATTAGTAGCCTTAGTTCCTATTTTTGTACAATTAGCATTTGGCACTTCTAGCTCAATTACAATTGGTGGTACTTCATTACTTATCATTGTAGGTGTAGCTGTAGAAACAGTTAACCAAATCGAAACAGAAGCGGAAAATAAAGAATCTTATCAAAAGTTTATAGACTAAACAAGGATGGAAATATGAGATTATTAATTATGGGAAGACCTGGTGCTGGAAAAGGTACTCAAGCCTTCACTATTAAAAATTATTATAACATCCCACATATTTCAACAGGAGATATGTTCAGAGATGCTATTAAAAATGGTACTCAACTTGGAAATACAGCTAAGAGCTATATGGACAAGGGATTACTTGTACCAGATGAAGTTACAATTGGACTTGTTAGAGAGAGATTATCTCAAAAGGACTGTGAAAATGGTTTCTTACTAGATGGTTTCCCAAGAAATGTTTCTCAAGCTGAAGAACTTGATAAAATCTTAAATGATTTAAATGTTAAGTTAGATGCAGTTCTTGATGTAAACGTTGATCCACAAATCTTAATCAGACGTATCGTTGGTCGTCGTGTATGTAAGAATTGTGGTGCTACATTCCACATTGAATTCAACAAACCTAAGAAAGATGGTATTTGCGATAACTGTGGATCAGCTCTTGTACAAAGAAATGATGACACAGAAGCAACAGCAGGTTCTCGTTTACAAGTATACGATGAATCAACTGCACCAGTTCTTGCTTATTATAAGAAACAAGGTTTACTTAAGACCGTTAACGGCGATCAAGCTGTTGATAAAGTTTTTGATGATATTAAGGTTGCATTGTCAAAATAAATATGGTATGATAGAAAAAGGGAGTTTGTCTCCCTTTATCTAGCCATATGGCAAAAAAACACAAAATGGATTCAAAAGCTATAAAAAGTAGACCAGCTATTGATCATTGAACCTTTATGGGTTTCATACATTAATTACAATATGGAGGTAATTATGGCAAAAGAAGATAACGTAATTGAGATGACAGGTGTAGTTACAGATGTATTACCAAATACTCAATTTATTGTTAAATTAGAAAATGATCATGACATTATAGCTCACGTTTCTGGTAAAATCCGCATGCATAACATACGCATTTTACCAGGGGATAAAGTCAAGGTTGAAATCTCAACATACGATTTAACACGTGGCAGAATCACATACAGACAAAAGTAATACAAATGGAGGCATTAATATGAAAGTTAGACCATCAGTAAAACCTATCTGTGACAAGTGTAAAGTTATTAGACGTAAAGGCCGTGTAATGGTTATTTGCGAAAATCCAAAACACAAACAAAGACAAGGTTAATTAGAAAGAAAGAGGTAAAAAACTATGGCACGTTTTGCTGGAGTAGATATTCCAAGAGATAAAAGAATTGTTGTAGCTCTTACTTATATTTATGGTATCGGTTTACACACATCACAAGAAATTTTAAAAGCTGCTAATGTATCAGAAGATACACGTACTAAGGACTTAACTGAAGAAGAAGAAGGACGTATTCGTTCTCAAATTTCTAATTACAAAGTTGAAGGTGACCTACGTAGAGAAGTAGCACTTAATATTAAGCAATTAATGGAAATTGGTTGCTACAGAGGTATTCGTCACAGAAAAGGACTTCCTGTTCGTGGACAAAATACTAGAAACAATGCAAGAACTCGTAAGGGTCCTAAGCATACAATTGCAAATAAGAAGAAAGCAGCATAAGGAGGTTAAATAGGTTATGGCAGTTACTAAGCGTAGAGTGAAGAAGAACATACCAGTTGGTTGTGCTCACATTCATTCAACATTTAATAATACAATTATTTCAATTACAGACCCAGCTGGTAATGTAATTTCATGGGCTTCTGCAGGTACTTGCGGATTCAAGGGTAGCCGTAAATCTACTCCATTCGCAGCTCAACAAGCATCTGAAGCATGTGCTAAAGCTGCAATGTTAGCAGGTGTACAAAAGGTTGAAGTAGAAGTTAAGGGACCAGGACCTGGTCGTGAATCTGCAATCAGATCATTAAGCACTGCAGGTTTAGAAGTTACTTCTATCACTGACGTAACACCAGTTCCACATAATGGTTGCCGCCCACCAAAGCGCCCACGTGGTTAATTGATGAATAAAAATTATTTTATAATATTTTTAGAGGAGGCTCATTATGAAGGATTTAAAATTCGTTAAACCAGTTAACAGAGAAACAAAGATTGATGTTGTAGATAATGATGTTAATCATGCAAAAATGGTAATCACTCCACTTGAAAGAGGATTTGGTATTACTATTGGTAATGCATTACGTCGTATCTTATTATCTTCAATGGCTGGTACTGCATTTGTTAATTTTAAATTAGAAGGTGCACAACACGAATTCCAAAGCGTTGATGGAATTGTTGAAGATGTAATTACTATCATTTTAAATTTAAAGAGAGTAATTTTAAAGTCTGAATCTGATGATCCAGATTTCCAAACAACTGTTGAAATCCATCACGGTGAAGGAGAAGTTACTGCCGGTGACATTATTCATGGTAGTGAAATCGAAGTAATTAATCCTGATCAACATATCTGTACTGTTGCTAAGGGTGGATCATGCAATATGACTCTTACTGTACGTAGAGGTATTGGTTATGTTCCTGCAAGCAAGAATAAGGTATATACTGAAACAATCGGTGATGTAATCGCTATTGATTCAATTTATACACCTATTACTAATGTTGCTGTTACTGTTGACAAGACTCGTGTAAAGAACGAAGCTAATTGCGATAAATTAACTATCGATGTTACAACAAATGGTTCAATAGAAGCAAAAGAAGCATTAGCTATTGCTGCAAAGATAATGATCGAACACTTAAATGTTGTTGTTGAATTATCTGAAACTGTTAAAGATACAGAATATATGACTTTACCTGATAATGACCAAACTAATTCTGACTTAAATAAGCCTGTTGAAGAACTAGATTTATCAGTTCGTGCTTATCATTGTTTAAAGATTGCTCAAATTGATACTGTTGGTGAATTAGCTAACATGAGCGAAGAAGAAATGATGAAGGTAAGAAACCTAGGTCGTAAGTCATTAAAAGAAATCAGAGAAAAATTAGAGGGTATGGGTTTAGGTTTTAAGAAAAACTAATCCAAGGAGGAATTTAATATGGCATATTCTAAATTACGTCGTTGCGGTGCAGCTCGTAAAGCATTAATCCGTGACTTAGTTACCGATTTAATCCTTAATGGATCAATTGAAACAACTGAAGCTAAAGCAAAAGAATTAAGAAAGTTAGCTGACAAGATGGTTACTCTAGCTAAGACTAATACTCTAGCTAGCCGTCGTGAAGCTGCTAAGTTAGTTCGTTTTGAAAAGGATGACCAAGGTCAATACGCTATTCAAAAGTTATTTAGCGAAATTGGTCCAAAGTTTGCTGATAGAAATGGTGGATACACTAGAATCATTAAGACTAGTTTCCGTCGTGGAGATGCAGCACCTAAGGCTATCATTTCATTCGTTGACTAATTAAATGGTAATATATAAAGAGGCATTTTATGGTGCCTCTTTTTTTGTTGCTTCAAATCGTTTGATATATTATAATGAAATTAGGAAGTTAGATTACAAAGGAGAAAGTTTATGAGTTCAATAACTACAAAAAAGTATAAAATAGTATTGTTTCAAAGTGGTTTAGCTGAACCTAAAGGTGCATTAACTAAAATGATTAACTTAATAAGTGAGGCTAGTAAGAATTTTTTGAAGTATCCAACAATTGTTGATATGTCGCATTTTAATCCTCAAGAAAATTGTTTTTATAGAAAAGATAGTGGTTATTATGGTAAATCAACGAAAGCTTTAAATGAATTCAAATTGCTCATAGCCGATATTGTTTCATATGCTAAACAAAATGCTGGTAAAACAATACTTGTAGAAACCTATTTAAATAGAGGATTTAATTTAGAGCATAACGTAGACTCTATAGATAATCAAAAGATAAAACTAGAATTTATTGTTGATGAGATTAAGAAATACCCTGGAGTCTATTTGAGTTTAGTTGGTCATAGTCAAGGTGGATTAGTCAATCTTGAGACAGCAATTGAACGCAATTTTAAAATTAATCAATTGGTTTCTATATCCACTCCATATTCACCTGTATACTTAGGTAAAAAACTAATATTTTTAGATTTTTTCTTTAAAATTGGTGGACAATCTGCATATGATATGTTTGTAGAAAAAGAGTATGTTTCATATTATAAATCTTGTGTTGAACAACTTTGCTCAAAAGATTATTACGACACCCTTAAAAATAAATGGAATAATTTATCATTAAGACCTAAATTTACTGTTATAACAGGAACTGCAGGTCATCTTTATAATTATTCTCCAGGAATTAGTACACCTTTAGTTTATAATCCTGATACTATCACTAAAGAGTCTTTTGATGGCTTAGTAAGGTTCTATGAACAGGCTAATATTGAACATGCTGATTTTATCCATTTAACAGACAAGAATTTATCATGCTATTCCGAACAAAAATATGCTCAGTTAAGATGTTATTATCAAAACGGATTTATATTAACGTGTAAGAAAAAATGTTCTTTAAGTTCAGTTAGTGTTGGTAGTACTATAATTGATGCTTTATTTGATGTTATAGATCAAGTATTAAAAGGTACAAACATAAATGAACTTGCGGAATTAAAAGTGGTTCAAGCAATTCATGCTGGATTAAAAAGAAATAAAGATGCTTTACCTTCAGGATATGATGAATATTATAATATTTATGCAAATGATTATAATCATAACTATATAAGATATAATAAAGAAACTATTGCATATTTATTAGCTTTACTAAATTAAGTGCTTAGGTATTATATGAGAAAAATATGCTATTTCTTTTCATGCATTTGTTTTTTGTTGATTCTTTGTGGATGTCGAGAACCAAATTTAAGTAATTATCATTACGTAGGTGAAAAATGGACAGAAATTGTTGATGATACTATTTATACGATTGATTATTATAAAGAAGAAGATGATTGGGCTTATTTAACTATTACACGAGATACAGAACTTCTCATTGATGGAGAAGTAATCGATAAAATATATATGAAAGCGGGAGGGCTTTACACTATTGATAAAGTGCTTGCTGATAATACGAAACCGGAGTCTTCTTTTTATTTTTTAGTTTTTCCAATGCAATATTATGTAATTGGACATGATAATGTTGCAAACATATCTTTACATGCTAAAGATGAGTTCCACGGATATGTCAAAATCTCAATTGAAAGTAGTAAAATCGAACCACAGGATTTATTTTCTATGGTATTATATTAAGATTATTGTAATAAAGGATATTAAAAAATATGGTTAATAGAAGAACTACTGAATACGAATATAAAATGATATCATCATTTTATGACAATTATTTGAAGCTACATAATTATTTAAATATTAAAAGAATAGTTTTAGGTATATGTTTTTCTACTAATGAAGAGAATAAAATGATCAAACAATTCCATGAGTTCTTATTATGCATGACAATTACTTCAAAAGAAAATATTTTAAATAATCTTAAAAGATGTTCTAAATTTTCACTAGATATAGAAATGAGTGAAGAAACTTGCAACATGCTTGAAAAAATAATTAATGAAGAAACGATGGATGATGTTCAAAAAAGTTTAAGATTATTAGAATGCTCTATGGTTGAAAAAGATGTTAGACAAGCTTATATCTTATTTATCTTATCAGGAATGTATTTAAACTTTTATTATAAAGATTATGTTGTAATTCCTGTTTATATGTTTACTCAATTAGAAGCTATAGTTAAAGATTACGAGATTAGATATATATTTTATAAATCATTAATAGAACAAACATTAAAGTGCCATGATAATAATCTTAAAGAGAAAATTATAAAAGTATATGAAGAAAATAAAGATAATTTTATTTCCTTTGGTATAGATAAATTATTTCTGTTTGGCTCTATAATTGATGATACATATTATGAACATAGTGATATAGATATTGTTATTAAGATGAAAGAAAATGGGAATTATTATGAAGCTAGAAAATTGTTGATAGAGTTTAATAAGGAACATTTTTCAATGGATAGTGACATAATTGAAAGCGATGATTTTATTGCTTTAAATCCTTGCGTAAAAAAGTATAAAGTGTTCTAAGCATTATGTTATTTGATTTAAACTAATAATTTTAATAAGGCATTTATAATAGTGCCTTTTTTGAATTGTCAAATGTTTTATTATCAAGTAAAATGTGATACAATACTTTAAGATAAGGAGATGTGATTTAAGTGATAAAAGTAGAAAATTTAGACTATAGTTATACACAAGAAGATCACGCATTAAAAGGTGTCTCATTTAATGTAAATGATGGCGAATGGCTATCTGTTATCGGACACAATGGTAGTGGAAAATCTACATTATCTAAATTACTTGTTGGACTTATGAAAGCTGATAAAGGTAAAATTATTTATGATGATGTTGAACTAAATGAAAAGACTGTCGATAAAGTTAGACAATCTATTGGTATTGTTTTCCAAAATCCAGATAATCAATTTGTTGGTGTGAATGTTAAATATGATATTGCTTTCGGACTTGAGAATAGACAAGTTGAAAGAGAAGAAATGTTAAGATTAATAGATGAATATTCAAAAAAAGTTGGTATGTATGAATATTTAGATAGACAACCAGAATCTCTTTCTGGAGGTCAAAAACAAAGAGTGGCCATTGCAGGTATATTAGCTCTTAATACTAAATACATTATTCTTGATGAAGCTACATCAATGTTAGACCCTGAAGGTGTAGAAGATATTACTAATTTAATTAAAGAACTTAAAGATAAGTATCATAAAACTATTATTACAATAACTCATGATTTAGACCTTGCGAGTTTGTCTGATAGAGTAATTGTAATGAAAGATGGAAATATCATAGGTGAAGGAACGCCTAAAGAAGTATTTGAAGATGAGAATATCTTACAAAGTTCTAATTTAGATATGCCATTTAATTTAAAATTATATAAAGATGTTTTAAAGGATGAAAAGTTATCTAAAAACAAAAGGCTGGTGGATGCATTATGCAAATTAAATTTCTAAACACTAGTCATGAATATCAAGGTCTTACTAAAAAAGATAATGTAGCAGCTATTAAAAATATTGATTTAACTATCGAAGAAAAGAATGAATTTGTTGCGATTGTGGGAAAGACTGGTTCAGGTAAAACTACATTAGTAGAGCACATGAATGGTTTATTACTACCTACTGATGGATTTGTAGATATTTTAGGATTTAAACTTGGAAAGAATAAAAAGAAGAATCCTAAATTAATTAATATTAGAAAAAAAGTCGGATTTGTGTTCCAATTCCCTGAATATCAATTGTTTGAAGAAACAGTATTAAAAGATATTATGTTTGCACCAAAGAACTTTGGTTACAAAGAGGAAGAAGCTAAATCTCATGCTATTGAGGCTGCAAACTTAGTACAATTAGATCCTAAACTTTTAAATAAGTCACCATTTAATTTATCTGGTGGACAAATGAGAAAGGTTGCGATTGCAGGAATACTTGCATATAACCCTGATGTATTACTACTTGATGAACCTACAAGAGGTTTAGACCCTAAGGGAATGAAGGATGTAATGGATTTATTCTATAAGATTTATCAAAAGATGAATAAAACCATTGTATTAATTTCTCATTCTATGGATAATGTATATCAATATGCATCAAGAGTTGTTGTAATGAATGATGGTAAGGTTGCGTATGACGGAGATAAATATACTTTATTTAAGTCAGGTATATATAAGGAATTACATTTAGAAAAACCTCAAGTATTAAAGGCTATAGATTATCTAAATCAAGAACTAAACTTAAATCTTGATTATGATATTTATACTTTAGAAGAACTTGAAGAAAAGTTGAGGGAGGTTTGCCATGAATAGTATTACAATTGGTCAATATATCCCTCTAAATACATGGATTTATAAATTGGATCCTCGTGTTAAAATCTTACTTACTATTTTCTGGATAGTTATATTATTCTTAGTACCAGTAAATAATATTTATGCAATGTTAACAGCTTTAGCAGTTATGGTTATTATTACTCTATCTACTCGTGTACCATTTATGAAAATGGTTAAAGGTATGAAACCAGTACTATTCTTAATGTTATTTACTTTCTTCTTACAAATAGTTTATTATGACCCTTCTAGAGGTGGAGAACTACTCGGAAGTGCTAATTTTACATTTGGTTTATATCCATTATTAATAATTATATTACTTGCACTACTTTATTTATTCACATCAAAGTTTGTAAGCTTTAAATTAATATATTTAATCTTAATTGTAGCGTTGTGCTTTGTAGTACAATCAGATTATATTTTAAACAAACTAAATTTAAATTTCTTAATTGATAATGTTAAGTTTGGCTCATATACTATAAGTATCTATGATCAAGCACTAAATAACGCTACTAGTATTGTTATAAGAATTATTTGTATGATTATGATTACTTCACTGTTAACATTTACAACGCGTTATCAAGAAATTAATCAAGGCTTTACCGCAATACTATCTCCACTTAAGATATTTAAGTTTCCTGTAGGTACATTTGCGATGATGTTATCACTTTCATTACGTTTTATTCCTACATTAGTAGAAGAAACTGAGAAAATCATGAAAGCTCAAAGTTCTCGTGGTGTTGATTTTAATGAAGGTAGTCTTAAACAAAAAGTAAATCAAATTATATCATTACTTGTTCCTCTATTTGTAGTTTCATTTAGAAAAGCTGATGATTTAGCTAATGCAATGGAAGCTAGAGGATATGTAATGGATCAAAAGAGAACTAGCGTAGATCTTCTTAAGTTAAGTTATAGAGATTTAATAGTTAGTATTATTTCAGTATTAGTGTTAGTGGGTGTTATTTTTGCAAGAATCTACTTATAAATATAATATTAAATGTATAGTTGAATATGATGGTTCTATGTATCAAGGTTTTCAAATTCAACCTAATGGAGATACTATTGAGGCTCATATTCTAGAAGTACTTAGATTAATATTAAGAGAAGATGTAAAGATAAGCGCATCCGGCAGAACAGATGCAAAAGTACACGCAAGAGGTCAAGTGTTTAATTTTTATACTAATAAGAATATACCACTTGAAAAACTTAAATACGCAATGAATAATCAATTGCCATTGGATATTAGAATTAAATCAATAGAATATGTATCAAGTGACTTTCACGCTAGATTTAGCGCTGTAAAGAAAGAATATAGATACTATATTAAGACTAGTGAATTAAATGCATTTGAACATAATTATTATGATTATCAAAGAAATTTAGATATTAATTTACTTAAAAATGGTTTAGAATTATTAAAGGGAACACATAATTTTGAAGGATTTTGTTCTGTTGATGTTGATAAGAGAAAAGATTTCAATAAAACTATATATGAAACAAAATTAAATGTGTTTGATAATTATTTAGAATTTGTATTTATAGGATCAGGATTCTTAAAATATCAAATTAGGCGTATGATGGCGCTATTAATTGCAGTTGCAAAAGGTGAAGAGGATTTGGGTTTAATAAGTGTAATACTTGAAACTAAAAATCCACTTCTTTATACAAAAGTTGCTAACCCATCTGGGTTATATTTAGAGAAAGTTTATTATTAGAGGTGTTTATTATGAGCTACAATAAATTCATTACATTTGAAGGTGGAGAAGGAAGCGGAAAAACTAGCATTATCAATAAGTTAGTTCCACTTCTTGAAAAAGACGGACTTACTTGCCTTACCTCAAGAGAACCAGGAGGAGTAGTCATTGCGGAAAAGATTAGAGAAATCATTCTTGACCCTGAAAATACTCAAATGTGTTATGAGACAGAAGCATTACTATTTGCAGCTAGCCGTATGCAACACCTTAAGGAAAAGATTATACCTGCACTAGAAGATAATAAACTAGTTATATGTGATAGATATTTAGATTCATCTTTAGTATATCAAGGTATTTGTCGTGGTCTTGGTATTGAAAAGGTAAAGACTGTTAACTCATTCGCATGTGACTACATGCCAAGTATTACATTCTTTATTGATGTAACTCCTGAAGTTGGTTTAGCAAGACTTAAAAATAGAGAAGGTAAGATTGATAGATTAGATCAAGAAAAACTTGATTTCCATAATAAGATTTATAATGGATATATTGAATTATCTAAACTATATCCTGAAAGAATAAAAAGAATTGATGGAATGAGAGATATAGATTTAATTGTTAAAGATATTTATAATTATATAAAGGAAATATTAGATTAGTATTTATGGATTTAGAATTGTTAAATAATCAAAAAAACTTAATACAATTCTTAAATAATGCATATTCAAAATCAAGACTTAATCATGCATATATTTTTGAAGGAGAAGAAGGCGTTGGTAAGAATGAATTAGCACATTACTTTGCGTGTATGCTATATTCTGATTCAAGCGTAGATTTAGGCTCTAATTCTTCAAGACTTATATTAAATGATGAGCATTTAAATGTAGTTACTATAAATCCTGATGGTAAAAATATTAAGAAAGACCAAATTAAAGATCTTCAAGAAGAATTCTCTAAGACAAGTTTAGTTAAAGGACCTAGAGTATATATAATTAATGATGCGGATAAGATGAATATATCTAGTCAAAACTCACTACTTAAATTCATTGAAGAGCCTAGTCCTAATATCTATGGTATATTATGTACTACAAATTCTTCTGGCCTACTTCCTACTATTTTATCAAGATGCCAAGTACTTACTTTAAATAGTCTTAATCCTAAAACTTTAGAGAGTATTTATTCTAAAGAAATTAGTGATAAGAGGGTATGTTTATTATTGTCCCTTATTACAAATAATAAACAAGAAGCTTTAGAATTAAGTAAGAATCCATATTTATTAAAGATGTTTGAATTATTTAATAAGTTCTTTAATATTAAATCAGATAAAGATAGAATTGAATATTTCACTGAAGTTCAAAGATTGATTACTGATATTAAAATATATAATTATTTTATTAAATTATTAATATATGCATATGAAGACATGTTACATTTATCTATTGGTAATTTAAATATTAACTTAGATAAGTATGCAGATAAATTAACGAAATATAGTGAAAGTAAGAATGAGAGTGATATATTAAGTGGACTAGAACTTTTATATAAAGTATCTAAGGAATTAAATTATTCTAATGTAACACTTAAGAATATTACTACATTACTTATGTTTAACTTAAAGTAGAGGTGCTTATGAAAGCAATTAGAGTACAATTTAAAAAGACAGGCAAAAGATATTATTTTTCTCCTGGTAAATATCAAATTAAGAGCGGTGATTATGTAGTAGTAAACACTATTCATGGTATTGAAGTGGGTATTGTTAGTGGAGATATAATTGATGTTGATATGAAATCTTTAGAGTCTGAACTTAAAGAAATCATTCGTCCTGCAACAGAAGAAGATATTAAAAATAATAAAGCTAATCAAGAACTATCTAGTGAGGTTATTTCTTCAGTTAAAGGTTTTGTTAAGCAAGTAGGTCTAGATATAAAGATTTTACAAGCTGAATATACACTAGATAAAGCTAAACTTACTATCTATTTTGAATCTGAAGATAGAATTGATTTTAGAGAATTAGTTAGACTTATTGCAGATAAATACCATACTAGAATTGAAATGAGACAAGTGGGTTCTAGAGATGGCGCAAAAGAAATCGGTGGAATAGGTCCTTGTGGACTTGTAATGTGCTGTAAGACATTCTTAACTGAGTTTTCTAATGTATCTATTAAGATGGCTAAGAATCAAGGATTGTCACTTAACCCTACTAAGATATCAGGTAACTGTGGAAAACTACTTTGTTGCATAAGTTATGAGAATGACTTCTATACAAAGTTAAGAGAGAATGCACCTGATATTAATGATATTGTAGAAGCTGAAAAAGGTGAAGCTAAGGTACTTGCGGTTGACGTATTAAATAGAACATGTAAGATTAAATATCTAGCTGATGAATCATTTGCTTACCCTCATTTTGAAGAATTAAAGCTTATTAGAAAACGTAAGAATTTTAGTCAAAATGATACTAGAAAGGATAAATAATGATTGAATTACATGAACTACTTGGTATAGAAAAATTAAAGATATATCAAGATAGTGAATTAAATCCTTTCTCAATTGATTCAAATTTACTTGCCTATTTTGTTACAATAAAAAAAGGTACTACACAAATATTAGATTTAGGTTGTGGTAACGCACCTATACCTTTGTATTTAACACTTAGAACAAATGCCCATATCACTGGTATTGAAATTCAAAAATCAATATATGAATTAGGCTTAAAAAGTGTTAAAATAAATATGAAGGAAGATCAAATAACTTTAATTAATGATGATTTAAAGAATATAAATAACTACTTTAAACCAAAAAACTTTGATGTAGTTGTGTCTAATCCTCCGTTTTTTAAAGTAACTGATACTTCTCATATTAATCCAAATGAGGCGAAAGCTATCGCTCGTCATGAGTTATTAACTAATCTTGATGAGATTGTAAAAACATCTAGTAGCCTGTTAAAAGACTTAGGTGTGTTTGCGCTAGTGCATAGACCTGAAAGATTGTCTGAGATTATCTCAACTATGATTAAATATCATATTGAACCTAAGAGAATTAGATTTGTATATCCTAATGAATCAGCAGAGTCAAATATGGTATTAATTGAAGGTGTAAAGTGCGCTAAAAATGGCGGATTAAAAGTATTAAAGCCTTTATATATTCATCCTACTCAAGATATAAATAAGGATGAAATTTTAGATATATATAACGGGGTAATAAAGGAGTAGATATTATGTTTTTAAGTTTATTAAGTAGAAAAGAACAATTAAAATTTTTAGATTTAGCTATCTATATGATTGACGTAGACGGTGATCCTTCTGATGCAGAAGTAAGATTAATGTCTAAGATTAGAGGAGAATTAGGTAGAGAAGTTGTAGATGAATATACATTCGCAAAATCAAAGAGTGTAGAAGAATCTATCGAATTCTTTAAGGATAAGGCTGATGTAGTTAAGAACATTGTATATATTAATCTTGTAGAGATTTCTATGCTTGAAGATTTATATAATACAAGTGAACATGCATTCCTTGAAAAGATTCAAAAGGCTTTCCCTATTTCTCAAGAAAAGAGAAGACAATTAATTGGTATTGTTTACGATATGCGTGATATTAAGGAAAGAGCTTTAAGAGAGATTAAATACTAATGAAACGTATTTATTCTTATTCTAGTGATAAAGGTATATTGTATTTAGTCGCAACTCCAATCGGTAATCTATCCGATATGACTTATAGAGCTGTAGAAACTCTAAAGAGTGTTGACGTAATATATGCTGAAGATACTAGAAATTCTATATTCTTACTTAAACATTTCGATATTAATACTAAACTTTTAAGTTATCATGAATTCAATAAGGAATTAAAAGAAGAGGAAATTATTAATAGACTAAAGAATGGTGAGAACGTTGCGATTATATCTGATGCAGGACTTCCTGTAATATCTGACCCTGGTTATGATATTGCGGTTGCATGTATCAAAAATGATATTCCTGTTACACCAATTCCAGGTGCTTCAGCTGGAATATCTGGATTAATTGCTTCTGGTATCAAACCTCAACCTTTCACTTTTGTAGGTTTTTTAGATAGTAAAACTACTAAGAGAAAGAAAGAGTTAGAAGAGCTTAAGTATTTAAAGTCTACTATAATATTCCATGAAGCTCCTCATAGAATTAAAGAGTGTCTGATAGACATGGAGGAAGTTCTAGGAGATAGATATATTTGTATTGCAAGAGAACTTACTAAAAAGTATGAGGAATTTATTAGAGGTAATATTTCTGAAATATTAGAATCCGTTGAATCTATTAAGGGTGAGATGGTTGTAATAGTTGAAGGATATAAAGAAGAAGCTATATCAAAAGATCCTATGAGTGAAATAGAATCTCTTATAAATTTAGGTTATAAGCCTAAAGAGGCTATTAAAGAAGTAGCTTCGATGCTAAATTTAAATAAACAAGATTTATATAAACAATATATAAATTATAAAGAAACAGGTAAAGACTAATTTTACTTGTTTTTTTCTTTATTTAGCTAGTATTTACTAAATTTTATTTCATTTGTTGAAAATGTATGTTATAATGTCATGTATGTAAGCGCTATTATAATTGAAAAAGATAAAGAAAGAGGAAGTAGTTATGAGTTTGAATTTGGATACGTTTTTAAAATCGTTTGGATGTACCTTATCCGTTGTAGATACTAATAGTAAAAAAATATTAGAAGCTACTTTTGATGATGGAACTAGCGCAAAAGATATTGATTACTATACTTTTGCGAATAAGATAATTGAACTTGAAAATATAAAACCTGAAAGCATTGATATAAATCAATATATTACTTGGGTTAATAAGACTCAAGAAGATTCATCTTTAGTCATCAAATGTGAAACTAAACAAGGTAAGGAAGAGAGATTTAAGTTTAGAATAACTAAGCCTAATAACGGATTACGTTCACTTGTAATTTATAAGATGAGCTTAAGCTCAGAAACAACACTAATAGTAGATCCTTTGACAGGTCTTTATATGAAGAATGGTATGATGACTGTTGTTTCAAAGGAATTAGTAAGTACAAAACCAAGAGACTTTAGTTTAATTGTTATTGATATTGATAATTTCAAATCTATTAATGATATGTATGGTCACTTATTCGGTGATTATATTTTAAAAGAAGTATCATCTGTTTTTAAGAAGCATTTTAGTGATGCATATATCGGTAGAATTGGTGGTGATGAATTCTTAATTATTGATTTTAAGAGTCATGATTATAATTCTATTTGGAATACTATGCATAACTTATATAACGAGATTAGAACATATGATTTTACTCAGAATATTGATTCATCTTTAGAAGAGAAGATGGATAAAGATTTTGATATTAAGAATTTTAAACTTACTTTAACTAGTGGTATTGTTCGTTACCCTGTAGACGGTAAGGTATATGATGATTTATTTGGTAAAGCAGATAAGGCGTTATATAGAGGTAAGAAGAAGGGTAAGGATTGTTTTATTATTTATAAACAAGATTTACACGCTAATATTGTTGTAGAAAAGAATAATACTGAATTCGGTCAAAGAGATATTATTATATTTGAATCTATTATTAATGCATTTTTAACTCAACTTGAAACAGGAGATTCCTTTGAAGAAACAGTTAAGAGAGCTTTAAAGATTATTGCAAATTATTTCCAACTTGATAGAATTTGCATGTATAAGAAGAGTAGAATATTTAGTGAAGACTTAATTACTTACTATGCAAGTGAAGATTGTCCTTTAGCACAAGATTTAACTCATCACGCTACATTAAGTGAAGATGAGGTTAGTGTATTAGATTTTGATAGAGTGATTAAGAGAACTGATGTAGAGCATTTAAAGAAATGGCCTAAGATATATAAGTTCTTTAAGAGTCTAAATATTAAATCATTTGTACATCTACCACTTATTTATAATGATACTGTATATGGTTATGTTAGATTTGATATGGTATCAGAAAATAAAACATTTAATGAAGAAGAACTTATTTTCTATAAGATTATAAGTAAGATATTATCTCTATATTTATATACTTATACTATTAATGGAGATAAGATGTTATTCTTAAAGGATAACTTAACAGGACTTGACGACTTTAATACAGCTATATCTAAACTTCAAAGAAAGTTAATGTCATCTAAAGAAAAGACAGTTATCTTGTACTCTGATTTCTATAAGTTTAGATTCTTTAATGATAACTTTGGATATGAAACAGGAGATTTAGTATTAAAATTACTTGCACAAACTATTAATAATTCAAACTTTGATATAACTTCAAGACTTAATGGAGACCATTTCATGGTTACATTTGAATATAAGTCTGATAGTGATGTTATAGAGCGTGTTGAACAATATATAAATGATGTAAAGAAAGAATTAGTACATATTGATGGTACTAGTGCTCTTAACTTCTTAGTAGGAGTTTATGTTACATCAGGCTTTGAAGATAATGCAAAATCATGTCTTGATAAAGCTAGACAAGCTTTAATTAGTCTTGAACAAAGCCAACATACATTATCTTATAAGGTTTATGATACTACACTAAATCAAGAATATAAGAGAAATAAGAATATTATTTCTAACTTTGAATCAAGCTTAAAGAATGGTGATTTTAAGATTTATTTACAACCAAAGTTTGATGCGAAAACTGATACTTTAATCGGTGCTGAGGCATTAACCCGTTGGCAATTAAATGGGAAAATCATGCCACCAGACTCTTATATTCCTCTATTAGAAGAATATAATCTAATTGAATTCTTAGACTTATATGTTTTCTCTAAGGTAATGAAATTATTAAAGAGATTAAAAGAAGAAAATATTAAGCAAATACCTATTTCAGTAAATGTATCTAAGAATGTAAGTAATATTTTAGATTATGTTGATAGAATAGAAGAATTAAGAAAAGAATATGATATTGATTCTAAGTATATTGAAATAGAATTTACTGAATCAATTATTAATTATGATGAAGATACTGTTGCGAAAGCAATTCATAAATTAAAAGATTTAGGTTATAAAATTGACATGGATGACTTTGGTAAAGGTTCTAGTAATTTAGAATTATTATCTCGTGATTTATTTGATGTAATAAAACTAGATAAATCATTAACGCAAAGAAAATCTCCTAATGATAGTATTTTAACTCATGTAGTAGCGCTAATTAAGGCATTAGAGTTAGATATTGTTTGTGAAGGTGTTGAAACTGAGGAAGATAAGAATAGAATAATTAAAGCTGGTGCTAGAATTATTCAAGGTTATTATTATTCTAAACCAATACCTAGTGAAGAATTTGAAGATAAATATTTGAAATAGATGTAAAATGATAGCTTTTAGCTATCGTTTTATTTCGTTAGAGATTGTTTAAAATGTTATATTTTAGTATAATATTAGAAGTAAGAAATGAGGGATATTATGGAAAATAAAAAGTTTTATTTATCTACTGCAATTGCATACACATCATCTACACCTCATATAGGAAATGTGTATGAAGCTATATTAGCTGATTCTATATGTAGAATGAAGCGTACTTTAGGATATGATGTATATTTTCAAACAGGTACTGACGAACATGGTCAAAAGATTGAACGTAAGGCCATTAGTCAAGGTGTTACTCCTAAGGAGCATGTAGATAAAGTAGCTAAAGAATTAAGAGATATTTATGATTTAATGGATGTTTCTTATGATAGATTTATTCGTACAACTGATCTAGATCATGTAGCAGCTGTACAAAAGATTTTTAAGCGTTTATATGATAAGGGAGATATCTATAAAGGATATTATGAAGGATATTACTGCGTTGCAGATGAATCTTATTATCTTGAACGTGATTTAGTTGATGGTAAGTGTCCTGACTGTGGTAGAGCAGTTGAACTTACTAAAGAAGAATGTTATTTCTTAAGATTAAAGCCATATCAAGAGCGTTTAGTAAATCATATTAAGACTCATGATGAATTTATTCAACCTGAATCTAGAAAGAATGAAATGTTAAATAACTTCTTAAAAGATGATTTACCTGATTTATGTGTATCACGTACAAGTTATAAGTGGGGTATTCCTGTATCATTTGATTCAAAACATGTAACTTATGTATGGATTGATGCATTATGTAACTATATTACAGGTATTGGATATGATCCTGATAAATCATTTGAAGAACAAAATGAAAAGTTTAAGAAGTACTGGCCATGTGATTGTCATTTAATTGGTAAGGATATTTTAAGATTCCATACTATTTATTGGCCAATTATGTTAATGGCTCTAGACCTACCTCTACCTAAACAAGTATTCGGTCATCCATGGGTATTATTTGGTAATGACAAGATGAGTAAGTCTAGAGGTAATATTATTTATGCTCAAGACTTAGTTAAGCGTTTTGGTGTTGATGCGGTTAGATATTATGTATTACATGAAATCCCATTTGCACAAGATGGATCTATTACTTATGAATTATTAATTGATAGATATAATTCTGATTTAGCTAATACTTTAGGTAATTTAGTATCTCGTAGTTTAGCTATGACTAATAAGTATTTCAACGGTACTGTTAAATATCACGGAGCTTTATCTGATGTAGATAAGGACTTAGAAGCATTAGCAGTTGAAACTCGCACTCAACTAGTAAAACATATGGATATGTTTAAGACTGGAGATGCGATTGAGGACGTTATGAAGTTCTTACGTAGAGCTAATAAGTATGTTGATGAAACAGAACCTTGGGCTCTTGCAAAAGATGAATCAAAGCGTGATACGCTTGAAAATGTATTATATCATTTACTAGAATCTATTAAGGCTAGCGCATTAATGTTAGAACCATTTATGCCATCAACTAGTAAGAAAATCTATAAGTTCTTGAGGTTAACTGACCCTAAGTTTGATGAAGTTGGAGATTATTCTAAAGAAGGAACTTATACTATCGGTGAATATGAAAACTTATTCCAACGTTTAGATTCTAAGAAGGTATTAGATGAAATCTATCAAGAACAAGCTCTTAAGCAAGAACAAGCTAAAGAAGCTAATAAGTTAAGTGATGATTTAGCTAAGACTGAAAGTAAGCCAGAAATTACTATTGATGATTTTGAAAAGATTGAATTAGTAGTTGGTAAAATTTTAGAAGCTCGTAAACACCCTAAGGCTGATAAGTTATTAGTATTTAAGGTTGATATTGGTACTGAAGTTAGACAAATAGTATCTGGTATTGCAAAATGGTATAACCCTGATGATGTTGTAGGTAAGAAGGTTGTTGTTGTAAAGAACTTAAAGCCTATTAAACTAAGAGGAGAAGAATCTTGTGGTATGTTACTATGTGCTGCAGATAAAGAGGATAAGACTCTAGAATTATTAAATGTTAATGCATTAAATCCTGGAGATATTGTAAGATAATGAGCGAAAAAGTAAAAACGGTAGTATCACGTGTACTTGTTGTAATATTTGCAAATATAATATTACAACTTGCAACCATGTGGTTCTTAGAGCCTGCACAACTATATTCAGGTGGTGCAACAGGTTTAGCTCAATTAATACTAAGAACTATTTATTATATTAGTGGTAATAGTGCAAGTATTGGTAATTCTGTATATTCTGCTTATTTATCATTAACAGTATTTTTAGTTAATATTCCATTCTTATTAATTGGTATTAAATTTGTTTCATTACGTTTTGCGTTCTATAGTTTTGTTGCAGTAGTAGTACAATCTGTGATTTCACTTATTGCACCTCCTACAACAAGTCCATTTATTGAATATGGAACAGATGGTACAATCACTAATGTATTAGCTTTAGCCTTAATGGGTGGTTTATTATCTGGATTTGCAAGTGGATTTGCACTAAAGTTTGGAACATCTACTGGTGGTATTGATGTACTAGCTCAAGCTGTAGCACTTCATAAAGGTATATCAATTGGATCTATTACTCTAATATTTAATGTATTAGTAGCTGTAATAGGTGGAGGATGTCTTCAAGGAAGTTGGACAGTTACATTATATACTTGCTTACGTATGGTAATTAATTCACTTGTAACCGATAAAATTCATACATCATATACATATTCAGCTATAAATATCTTTACAACTCATGATGAAGAAATCTCAAACGCTATTCTTTCAAAAATGAATAGAGGAGTAACTGAGATGAATGTTGTTGGTGAGTATACTCATCAAAATAGAAAAGAACTATATTGTGTAGTGTCTACATATGAAGTTGAAAAAGTAGTAGAGATAGTGAAGACTTATGATGATCATGCGTTTATTACTATTTCACCTGTTAAAAAAGTTGTAGGTAACTTTATTAAAAAGACTATTATTTAGTCTTATAAATTTTAGTAATTTGATTATATAAACATTCTGACTAGGTATTAGCCTAGTCTTTTTCTTATTTTAATACAAATAAAAAAGCCAAGACTTAAGCAGTCTTGACTTCTTTTGTAGTTTCACTAACTAATTCATACATTGAACTTGAATCAGCTTTCTTAGTTAAAGGATCTAGAGATACAACTTTAATTTTAACTTCCTTATTACCAAATTCAATAGTAATAATATCACCTAATTTAAGTTGATATGATGGTTTAACTAATCTATCGTTAACTAGTATTCTGTTAGCTTCTGTAGCTTCTTTTGCAAGAGTTCTACGTTTAATAATTCTTGTAACTTTTAAATACTTATCTATACGCATAGTTATTGATTATTTGATTCTTCGTTAGTTGGAGTTGTATCTTCACTAGTTGATTCAATGTTATTATTTGATTCAACAGTAGTAGAAGAAGTGGTTTCATCAACTTGAGCATCTATAACAGTACTTGAAGCTTTAGCTTCTTTCTTAGCTTTTTGTTCATCATACCATTTTAACTTACCAGTCTTGTTAATTTCATCGATATCTTGTTTAGTAAGAGTTTCGATTTCCTTTAAGTAGTAAGCAATTTGCTCTAGTAAATCTCTATTAGCGTTAATACAATTAACTGCGTCTTGGTAACATTCTTCAATGATACGACGAGTTTCTTTATCAATTTCGTTTGCAACTTGATCAGAGAAATTCTTATCCTTTAAGTAATCTCTACCTAAGAATACAGAACCTTGATTTTGTTCATAAGTAAGAGGTCCTAAATTAGACATACCATATTCAGTAACCATTGAACGTGCAATCTTTGTAGCTCTTTCAAAGTCATTAGAAGCACCTGTAGAAACTTCATTGTATACGATTTCCTCAGCTACTCTACCACCTAAGAAACCAGTGATAGTATCAAGTAAATCACGTTTAGTTTGTAAATACTTTTCTTCCTCAGGAAGCATTAGTGCATAACCACCAGCTTGTCCACGTGGAATAATAGTAACCTTTTGAACGATGTTTGCATGTTTTAACTTTAAACCGATAACTGCGTGACCAGCTTCATGGTGCGCTACTCTATCACGTTCTTCATCATTCATTCTGTGACTCTTTTTAGCAGGACCCATCATAACACGGTCTGTTGCTTCATCGATGTCGAACTTGTTAATAACTTTACGGTTTGATCTTGCAGCAAGTAATGCAGCTTCATTAAGTAAGTTTTCAATATCAGCTCCGCTGAAACCAGGAATTCTGTGCGCAATGTCTTCAAAATTAACATCAGCGTCAAATTTCTTATTTCTAGCGTGTACCTTTAAAATAGCTTCTCTACCCTTTACATCAGGAAGAGAGATAGTAATTTGTCTGTCAAATCTACCAGGACGAAGAATAGCAGGGTCTAGTACGTCAGGACGGTTTGTAGCGGCCATAACGATAATACCAATGTTTCCAGTGAAACCATCCATTTCAACTAGAAGTTGGTTTAGAGTTTGTTCTCTTTCGTCATTTCCTCCACCCATACCAGCTCCTCTTTGTCTACCAACCGCATCGATTTCATCGATGAAGATGATACATGGAGCATTTTGTTTAGCTTGTTTGAATAAGTCTCTAACTCTTGATGCACCAACACCGACGAACATTTCAACGAAGTCAGAACCAGAGATAGAGAAGAATGGAACACCAGCTTCACCAGCTACGGCTCTAGCTAGTAAAGTTTTACCAGTACCTGGATTACCTGAAAGTAGAACACCCTTAGGTATACGAGCACCGATTTCTGCATATTTGCTTGGGTTTTTTAAGAAATCAACAATTTCAACAAGTTCTTGCTTTTCCTCATCACATCCTGCAACATCATTAAATGTTACAGTCTTACCTCTTGCAAGACGTGCAGTAGATTTACCGAATTCCATAGCCTTACCATTTCCATTAGACTTCATAATCCAGAAGTAGAATAGAACGATAATAACTATAGGTAGAAGATTTAGAATAATGTTTAACCAAGTATTATCATCTGGTAAATCTTTAGTAATACTAATATTATATGTAGTTTCTAATGCAGTAATATTAGATTCTGTTAATACACAAGTGAATTGAGTTGCAACTTTTTTACCAGTTGTATCTGTTTTAGTATAATAACCAGTTACAGTAAATAAAGTAGTAGTTTCTTGTTTTGCAGTAACGTTTGAAACTTCTGCCTTAGAAGTAGAATTAGGATCTACCCATGAAACGATGTCGTTATAAGTAACAGTTTCTGCAGTAGGTTTAGATAAATTTACAAATGCAATAATAAGTGCAATTAGTAATATAAATGTTAAGATATAGGCTCCTATATCAACACGTTTACGTTTTGGATTCTTTTGTGTTTGCATAATGCCTCCTTATTTTGTATAAACTTCTTCCTTTAGTACACCAACAAAGCCTAAATTACGATAGTTATTATTGTAATCAAGACCATATCCTACTACGAATTCCTTAGGAACAGTAGTACCAACATAGTCAGCTTCAATATGCTCTTTTCTTCCTTCAGGCTTATCTAATAATACACAAGTTTTAACAGATTTAGCTTTCTTAACATTTTTAAATAGAGAAACAGTTTCTTTTAAAGTTAAACCTGTATCAATAATATCATCTACAAGTAAAACATCTTTTCCTGCAACATCAATGTTAAGATCAGATTTAATCTCTAAATGTCCTTTAGACTCACATCCACTATAGCTAGAAACCTTCATATAATCTGTTTGAATATATAAATCAATATTTCTAACTAAATCAGACATGAATGGAAGACATCCAGATAATAGTCCTACAACAACTAAATCCTTATCCTTGTAATCATTAGTAATCTTTTCACCTAGCTTCTTACAGATTGAATCAATTTCTTCTTTAGAAACTAGAACCTTTTTAATATCATTCTCAAGCATTTTTAACCTCCATTATTAAATATAAATCCCACTTATCTAAACAAGAATTAATTAAACTTGATTTAGCTACAGAAGGAATCCATATGGTATTATCACAAGATATAACAAGCGGTAATTTATCACGTAAAGATATATCTATTTTCTTATCAATAAATAAATCTTTAACCTTTTTACTTCCACCTGGTAATTTAATTCTATCACCATTTTCCCGCTTCCTTATTTTTAGTGGCAAGTTTATAGTATTATAGCATAATTTAATATAATTTTTCACATGATTTGGACAAACTTTAGAAAAATAAAATATATAATTTCCAAATTCTTTTTTCTCATTGATATCAAGAGTAATTTCATCTAATTTTTGAGTCTCTTTTAAAGAGATAAATGCTCTGTTATATCTTTTAAAGAAGAAGTAGTCACTAGATAAAGTGATTTCTAGTTCTGACTTTTCACTTAAAAGTGAAGAATCTATTAAATTAATTAATTTATTAGATCTATTAATATGATTATTTTCAAGTAATAAACATATAACATCTTTTCTTAATGCATTATCTAATGTTTTATAAGAAGAAATATCAATAGTATTAGAATGTGCTATTAAATAATTAATTGATTCTCTTCTTATATGATTAAACGCGTCTTCTAACATATTAGAATAGTCAGCTGTCTTGTATAAAATATTAGAATCTAGTTGTTTAAGAGATGGGATAATATTATTTCTAATCTTATTACGCATTTGAATATCTAGGCTATTAGTATAATCTTCAAAATATAATAAATTATGACGCACTTGATACTCTCTGATTTCATCCTTAGTAGTACACATTAAAGGTCTAATTATCTCAAGGCCAGATTTAAATACTTGAGGATGAATTCCGGAATATCCATATATATTAGAACCTTGATAAAGTTTTAGAAGTATAGTTTCTAAATTGTCATCTAAGTGATGTGCTAGTGCAAGTACACGTGTATTTTCTTTTTGACATACTTCGCTAAAGAAAGAATAACGCTCTCTTCGTGCGCTATCTTCAAAATTAGATTTATCTAAGTTTAAATGTTTAATGTATATTCTAATATTTAACTCTTTCGCAAGCTTTATAGCTTCTTGTTCCTCAAGTTTAGATTCCTCTCTAACTTGATGATTTACATGAGCTAAGACTACTTTATATCCTAAATTAATTAAGATATTAAGTAATACTCGAGAATCAATTCCATAAGAGAAAGCTAAAACTATAGTAGAGTTATTAATATTAAGTTGTTTATCTTTAATAAAATTTTTGATTTTTAATTCTAACTTGTCCATAAACTAATACAACCTCTAGTATATAATAC
>CAVAIM010000002.1:0-1638 GCA_963588755.1 bacterium
GTATTGTAGCTGATTTCTATCAAGTTGATGTAGCTGATATCTTAAGTAGTAAGAGAAATGCTAAATTTACTACTCCAAGACACATTTGTATGTATATATTAAAGACTAAATATGAACTTACATTTAAGAAGATTGGTTCTTTAATGGGTGGTAGAGATTATACTACGGTAATAACTGCAGTAGAAAAGATTAGTCAACAAATGGTTTTAAATAAAGAACTTGAAATAGCTATAACTACTATACTTAAAAAAATTGGATAAACATAGGGAAAACATGAAGTTATCCTACCATTTATCCACATGATATGATATAATAAAAATGCGATAGGTAAAGGAAAAAAAGGACTTATCCACATTTCCACATCGACCTATTATTATGATGATTATTTAATAAAAGAATAAATATATAAGGAGTTAAAAACAACAATGATTTTTTCAATCGACAGAACTGTTTTACTAGATAATTTAAATATGATCTCTCATGGTCTTCCTACAAAATCACCTCTTCCTGTATTAACTGGTATTTTAATTGAAGCTACAGAAGCTGATTTATATTTAACAAGTTCAAATGTAGATTTATCTATTGAAACATTAATTAGTGATCCAAGCTTAAAAATTGAAGAAAAGGGTAAAATTTGTGTACCTGGTAAATTCTTCATTGATATTATTAGAAAAGTAAATTCTAAAACTATTACTTTCTCTACAATTGAAGATAGAACTCTTCTAATTGAAGCTGATAGAGGACAATATAAATTACATTTAATGGATTATATGGACTACCCATTAATTGATTTTGTAACTCTAGAAAATCCTCTTACTCTAGATTCTACTGTAATTCAAAAATTAATCAGACAAACAGTATTTGCTACATCTAAATCAGAATCAAATCCTATCATTACTGGTGTTAATTTCAAATTAACTTCTAATGAACTTACAGTAATCGCAACAGATTCATTTAGATTAAGCCAAACAAAATTACATCTAGATCAAGACTATAATGATTTTGAGGTTAATATTCCTGCTAAATCATTAGATGAATTAAACAAAGCTATTGATTCTCTAAATGATAAAGTATCGCTATATTTCAGTGAAAAAAAGATTTTATTTAAGTTTAAGAATGTATTATTCCAATCTAGATTACTTGATGGTACATATCCAAACACTTCTCGTGTTATTCCACCAAGCTACATTGTAACAGTATGTTTCAATAAGAATGAATTAATTGATGCGATTGAAAGAGTATCACTACTTTCACCACATGATAAGATTAGTGATAAAGAAATTAACTACTCTATTATTAAGCTTACTATTACTGATGATAAGAGCTTAGAAATTTCTACTACAAATGCTCAAATCGGTGATGCGAAAGAAATTATTACTCCAACTAAGGTATTAGCTGATCAAACTATTAGAATGGGATTCTCTAGCCAATACTTACTTGATGCTTTAAAATGCATTCAAGCAAGCGAGGTAGCATTGCACTTTGCCGGAGATATCAGACCACTTATCATTGATAGTGAAGCTGATGCTGACTTAAAAGAAGTAATACTTCCTATAAGAATTGATTAATTACAAAAATGACACTCTTTTAATTAAGGGTGTTTTTTTTTGTTTACTTAATCGATTCTTATATTTTATA
>CAVAIM010000002.1:1681-18620 GCA_963588755.1 bacterium
TAGTAATCGATTCTTATATTTTACACTCCCACATCTTCTAAATTGGCTCTAATTTCGCTTTCTATGCATTTTTTACTTAAAATGAGTAAATTATTATTTTTTTATAAAATGCGAAAAAACTTTATATTTTATATAAAGTATGATATAATGTTATACGTGGTGATATTATATGATTACAATTGAAATTAAAGAAGATAAAGAATTTATTACATTAGGTCAATTACTAAAAATTGAAGGTTTAATTTCTACTGGTGGAGAGGCTAAAGTATATCTAGCTGAAAACACTGTTTTAGTTGATGGTGTTAAAGAAGATAGACGTGGAAGAAAGCTTTATAGAAACACTAAAGTTGAATTAAATGGTAATGTATACAATCTAATTTAGTATGGTCACTAGATTTGAAATTAAGAATTTTAGAAAATTAGAAAACTTAAGTTTAGATTTAAATCAAAAGCTTACTATCTTGATTGGTGCGAATGCAATCGGTAAAACATCAGTACTTGAAGCTATTTATTTGATATCTACTTTAAAGAGTGAGAGAACAAATAAACTTGAATATCTTATCAAACATAATGAACCTTTTTCTAAGGTGAAATTAGTGAGTGACGATACAACATATGAAGTTGTTTTAAGTGGAAATAGTAAAAAGTATTTTATCGATAATAAAGAAATAGATAAAGCCTCTAATTTTGTTGGTAGATTTAGTTCTATTTACTTCTCACCTGATGATACTTCTATTATTACCGGTTCTCCTATGATAAGAAGACATTTCTTAGATTTAGAGATATCTATGTTAAATAAGAAGTATTTAGAAACGCTAATAAGCGCAAGAGTTTATCTTAAACAAAGAAATGAAGCTCTAAAGAGTAAGGCTGATGATACTATCATTAAACTTCTTACTTCTGATTTTTCTAAAGAAAGTATAAAGATAACAAAATCTAGAATTAAATTTATTGAATTACTAAATGAAAAATTAAGTAAAATTCATCCTCTAATTTCAAATGGAGAAGATATCAAATTAGTATATATCCCATCTTATGATTTAGATAAGCCTAATGAATCTATTAGTAATAATTTATCAAAAGATAGATTGTTTAAAACCACAACTAAAGGATTTCATAGAGATGATTTTAAAATATATCTAAATTCGCGTGAAGCGGTGAACTTTGCTTCTATGGGACAAATTAAAAATATTGCATTATCAATTAAACTTGCACTAGTTGAAGTATATGAATCATATCTAGGTAAAAGTCCTCTACTTTTACTTGATGATGTGTTCTCTGAACTTGATAAATCTAGACAGGCTAATTTGATAAGTTTTGTAAATAAAAGAAATCAAACAATCATCACAACTAACTACTTAGATGTAATACCTAAGGAATTAGTTGATGGTGCTTGTATAATAGAATTTAAGGAGTAAATTTATGGCAAACATTGATGAAGAAAATAAATATGGAGCCTCTTCAATAAGAGTACTTGAAGGACTTGAACCTGTTCGTGTTAGACCTGGTATGTATATTGGATCTACTTCTAGTAGAGGATTACATCACTTAGTATGGGAAATAGTAGATAACTCAATTGATGAAGCTTTAGCTGGCTTCTGTACTCATATTGAGGTTGATGTATTGCCTGGGGACATTATTTCTGTTACAGACAATGGTAGAGGTATGCCAGTAGATTTACACCCTAAGACTAAAAGACCAGCTGTAGAAACTATTTTTACTGTATTACATGCTGGTGGTAAATTTGATGGATCAAGCTATAAGGTGTCAGGTGGTTTACATGGTGTAGGTGCATCTGTAGTAAACGCACTATCTACTGATTTAACTGTTACGGTTAGAAGAAATGGTCACATTTATCAAGAGAAATTTGCACGTGGTAAAGTTGTAAGTGATTTAACAATTATTGGTGACTGTGATATTGAAGATACAGGTAGTAATGTAACATTTAAGGCTGACCCTGAAATATTTACTGAAACTTGTGTATATGACTTTGAAACTTTAAGAGCTCGTATTCAACAACTTGCATTCTTAAACAAGGGATTACGTATTACTATTAGAGATTTAAGAGTAGAAGAATCTAAACAAGAATTCACTTATAAATATGATGGTGGTATTGTTGAATATGTTCACTTCTTAGATGAAAAGAAGGCAGTATTACCTAATACACAAAATACTGTAATTTATGCTGATCAAGTTGATGATAAGACTAATATTACTGTTGAAATCGCTCTTCACTATAATGGTTCTTATTCTTCTAATATTTTAACATTCACTAACAATATTAACACTATTGAAGGTGGTACTCATTTAGATGGTTTCCAAACTGCATTACGTAGAGAAATCAATAAGTATGCAAAAGAGAAGAAATTACTTAAGGATAATGAAGAAGAATTAAAAAATGATGACTTTAAAGAAGGTTTAACAGCTGTAATTTCTATTAAGCATCCTAACCCTGAATTTGAAGGTCAAACTAAGACTAAATTAGGTAATTCAGAAGTTAGACAAATTACTAGTAAAATCTTTGGTGAAGCATTATATGATTTCTTACAAGAAAATCCTACAATCGCAAAAGAAATTGTAGACAAGTGTATGACTGCACAACATGCGCGTCAAGCAGCAGAACGTGCTAGACAAGCTACAAGAAGAAAGTCTCCTTTAGATTCATTTGGTATTGTTTCAAAACTAGCTGATTGTCGTTCTAAAGAAGCTGATAAGTGCGAACTTTACTTAGTAGAGGGAGACTCAGCCGGAGGTTCTGCAAAACAAGGTAGAAACTCTATGTATCAAGCTATTTTACCTCTTCGTGGTAAGGTACTTAACGTTGAGAAAGCAAGCTATGAACGTGCTGTTCAAAACAATGAAATTCAAACAATGTTAACATGCATTGGTACTGGATTTAAAGCTCATGATGAGAATGGTAATATCATAGATACATTTGATATAACTAAAGCTAGATATCATAAGATTGTAATTATGACAGACGCTGACGTTGATGGTGATCATATTTGTATTCTATTATTAACTTACTTCTTCCGCTTTATGCCAGGTTTAATTGATGCTGGATATATTTATATTGCAAAGCCACCTCTATACAAGATTCAAGCTGGTAAGAGAGTTGAATATGCATATTCTGATGAAGAAAAAGACAATTATATCAAAGAAATGGGTGAAAGATCATCTATTCAAAGATACAAAGGTTTAGGTGAAATGGACCCTATCCAACTTTGGGAAACTACAATGGATCCTGAACGTAGAACTCTAACTCGTGTTACTATGGATGATGCAGCTGAAGCTGATAAGTACTTTAACATGTTAATGGGTGATGAGGTTGAACCTAGAAAAGAATTTATAAAAGATAATGCTCAATTTGCAGAAATTGATGCATAGAAAGGATTCTTATGGAAAACGATAATAAAGAAATAAAAGATGAAGAGATAGTTGAAGAAACTCAAGATAATTCTTTACAAGTTGGTGAAGTAGATCCAAACGAAGAATTCAATCATGGTAATATTGATACTATCCTATTATCAGGTAAATTAAAACAATCCTTCTTAAACTATGCAATGTCTGTAATTGTAGATAGAGCATTACCTGATGCGCGTGACGGTTTAAAGCCTGTTCAAAGACGTATTTTATACGGAATGGACACTTTAAAGATTACATACAATGTTCCTCATAAGAAGTCAGCCCATATCGTCGGTGACGTAATGGGTAAGTATCACCCACATGGTGACTCATCTATTTATGAAGCATTAGTACGTATGGCTCAAGATTTCTCTTATAGATATCCTCTAGTAGATGGTCATGGTAACTTCGGTTCAATTGACGGTGACGGAGCTGCGGCTTATCGTTATACTGAAGCTAGAATGTCTAGAATTTCAGCTGAAATGCTTAGAGATTTAAGAAAGAACACTGTTGATTTCATACCTAACTATGACGGTACTGAAGAAGAACCTTCTGTACTTCCTGCACGTATTCCTAACTTACTTGTAAATGGTGCAACAGGTATTGCGGTAGGTATGGCTACAAATATTCCTCCACATAACCTAGGTGAAGTTATTGATGGATGTATTGCGTTAATGGAAAATCCTGACATTACAAATGATGAATTAATGCAATATATTAAAGGTCCTGATTTCCCTACAGGTGGTATTATTATGGGTCTTGATGGCTTAAGAAAAGCTTACAATACTGGTAATGGTACTATTGTAGTTAGATCAAGATGTGAAATTATTGAAGCTAAGAATAAGCATCAACATACAGAAATCATTGTAACTGAGATCCCATATGGTTTAAAGAAATCTCAAATTCTAGAACGTATTGGTCAAGTTGCAAAAGAACACATTGTAGATGGTATTACTGATTTAAGAGATGAATCTTCAATGAAGGGTATGAGAATCGTAATTGAGGTAAGAAATGATGTAAATCCTCAAGTACTTTTAAATAACTTATTCAAATATACTCCACTTCAATCTTCATATGGTATAAATACAATTGCACTTGTAGACGGAGCTCCTGAAGTTTTAAGTTTAAAGAGATGTTTACAAGTATATGTTGATCATCAATTAAATGTAATCACTAGAAGAACCGAATTCGATTTAGATGAAGATTTAAAGAGAATGCACATCTTAGAAGGTTTCATTATTGCATCTGATAATATTGAAGAAGTTATCAAGATTATTAAGGAAAGCGAAAACGGTGAAGAAAAGGATAAGTTAATCGCTAGATTCAATTTATCTGATAAACAAGCTACAGCTATTCTTGATATGCAATTAAGAAGATTATCTGGATTAAATAGAGAAAAGACTCAAGAAGAATATGAAGCACTTGAAGCTGATGTTAAGAGATTAAAAGAAATCTTATCAAGTCTTGAAAATAAGGAAAAAGTATTAAAAGCTGAATTCCTTGAAATTAAGAGTAAGTATGCAGATAAGAGAAAGTCTGAACTTCAATTACATATGGCTTTATCTATTGAAAATGAAGATTTAATTCCAAATGAAGAAGTAATGGTTACAATTACTGAAAAGGGATATACAAAGCGTATGAAGCTTGATGAATACCATTCTCAAAATAGAGGTGGTGTTGGTGTATCTCAAATAAAGGTTAAAGATAATGATCATGTTAAGTTATTCTTATACACTAAGACACATGATTATATCTTATTCTTCACTAATACAGGTAGAGTATATAAGTTAAAAGCTTATAATATTCCTGAATCAACAAAGACAAGTAAGGGTACTCCACTTGTTAATATAATGCAATTAAAGGAAAATGAATCTATTGTTGCGGTAACTAACCTAAAAGATATTAAAGATAGTGATAAGTATCTATTCTTTATAACTAAGAAGGGTCTAGTTAAGAGAACAAAGATGTCTAACTTCCAAAACATTATGAAGTCTGGTATTAAGGCTACTAATTTAAGAGATGATGATGAAATCTTTGATGTATTAGTAACTGAAGGTAATAACTATATTACACTTGCACAATCTAATGGTAAGTCTATCACATTCAAAGAAGAAGATATTCGTGATATGGGTAGAAGCGCTAGTGGTGTTAAGGGTATGAGAGTAGAAGAAGGTAAGGAAATCGTCGGAGCTTCTGTAATAAAGAGTAAAGATGATTTAATTCTTGCTTTATCAGCTAATGGTTATGGTAAAGTTACTCCGGCTCAAGAATACAGAGTACAAAGCCGTGGTGGTAAAGGTATTATCACATTAAAGGTTACTGAAAAGAATGGTCAATTAGTTGACTTAGAAGCTGTTGATAATGATATGGACTTAATTGTTACAACTAATAAAGGTATTACAATTAGAGTTCATGTATCAGATATCTCATCTACATCTAGAAACAGTCAAGGTGTTAGAATTGTTAAATTACGTGATGGTCAATTCATTACTAATGTAGCAGTTGTACCTCATGATGAATCTGAAGATGAAGTTGTAGAAGAAGTTTCTGAAACACAAGAATAAAAATAAATGGTACTAAGAAAAGAAGAAATTCTTAAACTTAGTACCATTTTTTGTTGATTTAATTAAAGGATGGACCTGTTGCAATCCTTATTAAAAATATAACAAAAGCTATGTTGAACGCAAACCATATAATTACGGAGACTATTGTTAATATTTTTAAATATGTTGATTTTTTAATAGTTATATTACGACGTGAAATTAGATAAAATATTGTAAAAAAAAGAATATAAAATAAATATATATAAAACATATAATGATGTAACGGACCTGTAGGAATAACATATTTATTAGGATCCAGTTTAAATATATATATAAATATTAACATATGAAGAAAGTAAAAAGAAAGAAAAATTAAAGGAATAGATAATAAAGTTAAAGTTACTTTTAATTTTGATATTTTACATTTGGTCAAAGCTTCTTTAATATTATTTGAATCACTATTATATGATTTTTTGTCTAGTTTTAACAAATTATAATCATACAAATCATTATAGTCTTTAAAATAAATTGTTAATTTTGTGTTTAAATAACCCATATATTAAGCCTCCAATAAATTTCCTTTTATAGCAGCTACTCTAGAATTAGAAAAATTAATAATACAAATAATAAACAAAGTTTTTTTCATACAATCACCTCTTTGAACATAATTGTATAGTGAAAATGAATAATAATCAATATAAAATCAAATAAAACGTATGGAAAAATATTGAAAAATATTATAAAAAAATAAAATTTGATTAGTGGTAATTTCGGCAAATAATATTTTGTGGTATTTCAAGTTTCTCATGGCTATAGTATAGTTAAATATAGTATATAAGTCTAATTAGACAAAAATTAATAAAAATATGTCAAATCGTAAATAAAAATGATATAATATAATACAACTATAAAGAAAAGGAGAGGATATTATGTTATTAACTCAAGCTGGTTTAGATTTTCAATATGTAGCTCAATATGACCCTATTGTTAAGTTTTTAAGCAATATTACAGGATATGAGTTCGGTGGACTTACATGGTGGGCAGTATTAATCAGAGTTTGTTTAGCAATGTTACTAGGGGCTATCATTGGCGCCGAGAGAGCAATGAAGAGCCATGCAGCTGGTCTTAGAACTTATATTCTAGTTTCCCTTGGAAGTTGCGTTGCAATGCTTACAAATGAATTCTTAAGAGGGAATGCTGATGAATCAAGAATTGGTGCAGCCGTAATTACAGGTATCGGTTTTATTGGTGCTGGTTCTATTATTACTACAACTCGTAATCAAGTAAGAGGATTAACTACTGCAGCTGCATTATGGACATGTGCTTGTACAGGATTAGCTTATGGTAGTGGATTCTATACTTTAGGTTTAATCGCAACTATCGCAACTATTATTGCAGTAATGGTAATGCCTAAGGTTGAAGGTAAGATGCAAGCTGATAGCCGTATATTTGATTTACACATTGAATTATTTTCACGTCCAGATTTAAAGAAATTACTTGATTTACTTAGAAGCAATAATATTCAAATTAAAGCTATAGTATATGATTCAGCTTATGCAAATACTGGTCTTTCTGTATATTCACTTACTCTTTATTCATATGGAACAGATAAGAAGAATTATTTAAAGAAAGCACAAGTACTTGAAATGGTTGAAGCACTAGACTACGTAAATCACGTTGAAACAATTGAACAATAGTTATAGAGGCATTAAGTGCCTCTATTTCTAATTTATTGGTAGTAATCTTTACAAAAATATATTAATTTGGTACAATATTTAACGTATTAAATTGATGATAAAGAAGAGTATCAAATAAGTTTTATTTTAAGCGAAGATTGTATGGTGTAAGAATCTATAAAACGTTTGAGAAAGACACTTTTGAATAATTATTAAAAATAATTCGTACCAGGCGTTAACGGCTAAAGCTAATTTTATTAGGAAATAAGGTGGCACCACGTTTTTAACGTCCTTTGTATAGAAGGATGTTTTTTTATTTTAGGAGGATTTATGATTACTAGACCTAGAGGATGTCAAGATATTTTACCTGGTGAGGTAGAGTACTGGCAAAAAATAGAAAATTATTTAAGAAGAGTATGTGCTTTATATAATTATAAAGAAATTCGTACACCTATATTTGAATCTGCAAATCTTTTCCATAGAGATCAAGCTGATTCAAGTGATATGGTTACTAAGGAAACATATGATTTTAAGGATAGAGGAGATAGAGACTTAACTCTAAGACCTGAAGGTACTGCAGGAGCTGCAAGAGCCTATATTGAAAATAAGTTATATGTTGATAATCAAGTAACTAAATTATATTATATGGGACCTATATTTAGATATGAACGTCCTAGCCAAGGAAGACAAAGACAATTCCATCAATTTGGTGTTGAAGCTTATGGTTCTAATGACCCTTTACTTGATGCAGAAGTAATTGCACTTGCATGCACTGCAATCAAAGGTCTTGGTCTAACTGGTGTTAAGGTTAAGATTAATACATTAGGTGATGAAGAATCTAGAAAAAGATATAAGGATGTATTAGTTAACTATTTTAGTCAATATAAAGATGATTTATGTGAAGACTGTAAGAATAGATTAGTTAAGAATCCACTACGTATTTTAGATTGTAAGGTTGATTCTGATAAAGATTACTTTAAGACTGCACCACTTATTACTGATTACTTATCAGATGAATCTAAAGAACACTTTAGTAAAGTAGTAAATGCTTTAAAGAATATGAATATTGATTATGAAATAGATCCAACACTTGTAAGAGGACTTGATTATTATACTTACACAGTATTTGAAATCGTTGCGAATATCAAAGACTTTGGTGCTGCAAACACTATTTGTGCTGGTGGTAGATATAATAATTTAGTTAAGGACCTTGAAGGACCTGAAACTCCTGCTGTAGGACTTGCATTTGGTATGGAAAGATTAATCTTAGCTCTTAAGAGTGAAGAAAGATTACCTAATGTATCAAAAGGTATTCATGCATACTTTATTGCACTTGGAGAAGAAGCTAGAGAGAAATCATTAAATATAATGAACACTTTACGTTATCAAGGTTTATTATGTGATATGGATTATCAAGCTGGTTCTTTAAAGAGTCAATTTAAGAAAGCTGATAAGAATAATGCAATATTTACATTAATATTAGGTAGTGATGAATTAGCTAATGGTGTAATTAATGTAAAGAATAATGAAACTGATGTACAAGAGACTGTTAATTTAAATGAATTAAGTAATTATTTAATTGATTATTTAAATAAAGGTAAATGCTGTAATTGTAAGAAAGAGGACTAAAAACATGAAAAGAGTATTATTAAAAAATATTAAATTAGGTGAAGTAAATCACGTTGCGGGTTTTGTTGAAAACATCCGTAATAAGAAGAGTATGTGCTTTATCGTACTTAAGGATGTATCAGGTAAACTTCAATTAACTATTGAAAAGGCTAAGCATCCTGAACTTGAAGACGTACTTGCACAAATTACTAATGATTCAGTAATTGAAGCAGAAGGTTTAATTGTTTCAAGTGAATATGTAAAGCTAAATGGTATGGAAATGTATCCTGATACTATTAAGATTGATAGTATTGCAGCTCCAAATCCTATTGTTGCACCTAAGGGTGAAGAAACAAATATTGACCTACGTTTAGACTATAGATGGGTTGATTTAAGAACTGATAAGAACACATTAATGTTTAAGGTACAATCTTGCTTCGTAAATGCAATGAGAGAATTCTTAAATCAAAATGAATTTACTGAAATTCATACTCCAAAGTTAATTGGTGCTGAATCAGAATCAGGTGCTGGTGTATTTAAGGTTGAATATTTCAATACTAATGCATACCTAGCTCAATCTCCTCAATTCTATAAGCAAATGGCTATGGCATCAGGTTTAGAGCGTATTTATGAAACAGGTCCTGTATTTAGAGCTGAAAAGTTTGCATCAAGAAAGCACTCTACAGAATTCACTTCATTTGACCTTGAATTCTCATATATTGAATCATATGAAGATGTAATGGCTATGGAAGAAAATCTTGTTACATATGCATTAGATAAGGTAGCTAGTCAATATGGTAAAGAAATTAAGGAAGTATTTGGTATTGATGTAGTAGTTCCTACTAAGCCATTCCCAAGAATTGATTTACATGATTTATATGATGAATTAGAAGCTCGTTATGGATATAAAGTACCTGAAGAAGAAAAAGGTGATCTTACTACTGAAGGTGAAAGAATGTGTAAGCAATTCGCTCAAGATAAGTATGGTCATGAATTCTTATTTGTAACTGGTTATTCAAAAGAAAATAGAGCATTCTATCATATGAGAGATGAACATGGTGTTCCATGTGGTTATGACTTAATTTGGAAGGGTTGTGAAATCACAACTGGTGCTCAAAGAGAACATAGATATGATATCTTAAAGGCTCAAGCAGCTGAAAAGGGTCTTGGTAAGGATATCGAATTCTATCTAGAATTCTTCAAGTATGGTGTACCACCACATGGAGGATTTGCAATCGGTGTAGATAGAATGACTATGTTAATCTTCAATGTAGGTATCAAGGAAGCAGAATTCATCTTCCGTGGTCCAGATAGATTAAACCCATAATAGGTGATTATATGTCACATATAAGTTGGGACGAATATTTTATGGGAGTAGCCCTACTTTCTTCATTTAGATCAAAAGATCCAAATACGAAGGTAGGAGCTTGTATTGTTAATAAAAAAAATAGAATAGTTGGAATAGGATATAATGGTTTTCCTTATGGATGTGATGATTCATTATATCCTTGGGAAAACTCTAAAGATTTAAAGTTTTTAGATACTAAATATCCTTATGTAGTACATGCAGAACCTAACGCAATCTTAAACTCAAGTGAACCACTTGATGGGGCAACGCTTTATGTTACATTATTTCCATGTAATGAATGTGCTAAACTTATTATTCAATCAGGTATAAAGCACATTGTATTTATGAATGATAAGTATCATGATACAGAAGCAAGTCAGGCAAGCCGTAAGATGTTTGATAGTGCTCAAATAGATTATAGACTTATGAAAGAAGTTAAGATTGACTTTAAGTGTGAGGAATAAGAATGAAAAAAGGATTAATAATTTCTATTTGTATAGCTTTGTTTACTATAATATTAGATTTTGTTTCTAAAATTATTGTAATGAATAATATGAAAGAATTAGAACTTATCACTGTTATTCCTTATTTCTTAAAATTTAGATTTGTATATAACACAGGTGCAGCATTCTCATCTATGAGTAACTCTACAGGTTTATTATGTGTGGTATCCTTTGTAGCCTGTATAATATTAGGGTATGCTATATATAAATTCCACGATTATAAGTCAAGAAAAGTGTTAAGTATAGGTATTGCATTTGTTTTTGGCGGAACATTTGGTAATCTAATTGATAGATTCTTAACTATGATTCATGTACGTGAAGGTGTAGTAGATTTTATTGAACTTTATATTGGTAACTTTAATTTAGTATTTGGGTCAACATTTAATATTGCGGATTCTTTCTTAGTTGTTGGTGTAGTACTAATTTTAATTGATATGTTAATCTTAGAAAATATTCGTAATAAAAAACTAAGTGATCAAAAGGAGGAAACTAATGAATAAAATTATTATTGATGAAACTAATAATGGTGTTAGAATTGATAAAGTATTAGTTTCTTTTATTGATAAATCAAGAACTCAAATTGCTGATTTAATTAAAGATGGATATGTATTAGTTAATGGTAAGACAGTTAAATCTAATTATAAAGTAGAATTAAATGATGAGATTGAAGTACTTGAGAAAGAAGTTAAAGAACTAGAACTTACTAAAGAAGATTTAGGTCTTGAAATTGTTTATGAAGACGCGGATGTAGCAGTTGTAAATAAACCATCAGGTATGGTAGTTCACCCTGCTGCAGGTAATCAAGAACATACTTTAGTTAATGGATTACTAGCTCAAATGGATATTACTTCATCTATTAATGGAGTTCAAAGACCTGGTATAGTTCACAGAATTGATAAAGATACATCTGGTTTATTAATGATTGCAAAAAATGATAAAGCAATGGAATCTTTATCTAATCAATTAAAAGAACATACATGTAATAGAATCTATGTTGGTTTAGTGTATGGTTTAATTGGTGAAGATTCTGGTAAGATTATAGCTCCTATTGGAAGAAGTAAAGACGATAGAAAGAAAATGGCTATCGATAAAGATGGTAAAGAAGCTATAACACATTTTAGAGTGTTAAAGCGTTATATGGGTTATACTTTATGTGAGTTTAAACTAGAAACTGGTAGAACTCACCAAATAAGAGTACATATGAAGTATATTAACCATCCATTAGTAGGAGATCCTGTTTATGGTCCTAGACATATAATAGGAGATCAAGGACAATTCTTACACGCAAAAACTATTGGATTTGTACATCCTACAACAAATGAGTATATGGAGTTTACAAGTGAACTTCCTGAATACTTTAATGAATTTTTAAATACTTTAGAAGAAAGAAAGTAAGACTACTAGTTAGTCTTATTTTTTTGTCTTTTAAAAAAGTCACTTGGAATTTCTTAAAGATTAAACCAAAACTCGCTCCGAATTTCTTAAAAACTCATTGAAAAGTCGCTTGGAATTTCTTAAAATATAAATATAAAGTTATCAAAGAAGGTGATAATAATGTATTTTAAAAGAAAAATTGATGCATCCTTAGATGAGTGGTTATCAAATTATAACGCTCCAGCTTTAATTGTTGGTATAAGACAATGTGGTAAAACTGAAAGTGTTATAGAATTTGCAAAAAGAAATAACTTAGAATTGTTAAATATAAATTTTTGGACTAATCCTGAGATATGTGAGGATTTTGAATCTAGACTTGATGTTGATACAATTATTTCTAACTTATCCTTACGTTTTCCTAATATAAATATTTCTTCAAATACATTAATATTCTTTGATGAAATTCAAGATTGCCCCAAAGCTAGATTATCATTTAAAAACTTTGCCCAAGATAAGCGTTTTAAAGTAATAGGTAGTGGATCTTACCTTGGTATTAATGGCTATAATATTGGTGATGTCACACCAATACCTACAGGATATGAAGAAGTCTTTGAAATGAATACAATGGACTTTGAAGAGTTTCTATGGGCATTAGGTTATACTTTTAAACAAATAGATGAACTAGTTAAATATTTTAATGATAAAAAGGAAATACCTGCAAATATCCATCAATTATATAAAGATTTATATTTAAAATATGCAATGATAGGAGGATTTCCTAAGGTTGTAAAGACATATATTGATACCCATATGGTGTTGAAAGCTTATCAAGTATTGAACAGTACAGTGTTTGATATGAAGTCTGACTTTGGAAGAAGAAAAGATAAGAATGGTAATGCAATATTTAATGCAAGTGAGGTAACTAAAATTAAATCTGTATTCGATTTAATTCCTACATTCTTAGCTAAAGAAAGTAAGAGATTCATTGTTTCTAAAGTTAATGGTGGTACACAATATGATAAAAATAATGCAATAGAATATTTAAGACAAGCACATATTGTATCTAAAGTATTTAATTTAGAAGTACCATCCCTACCACTAAATGGTTCGAAGATAGAGTCTCAATTTAAATTATTTCCTACGGATATAGGTATTGTAACATCAATGTATGGAGTTGATACTATAGCCGCAATGAATCAGGGTAATCTAGGACAAGGAAGTGGAGCTTTATATGAAGCTTTAGTCTTTGATAGTTTACACAAAGCAGGAATAGAACCTTATTATTTCCGTAAAGAATCTGGCTTAGAAATTGATTTCGTTATTTCTTATAAGGGTTATGCAACTTTAGTAGAAGTTAAAACTAAGACAGGTAATACTAAAGCAAGTAAAACTGTAATGAATCATCCTGAACACTATGGAAAGACAAAACTTGTTAAAATTGGAGATTACAATGTTAGTGAAGAAGGAGATATTATTACAATTCCTCACTATTTAGTCTTTGCATTAGGAAAAGAAAAATATAATTTTTAATTAATTATATAATGATATAAATTGGTTAATTTAGAATTTTGCTCAATTTGTACAAACAATTTGTAAAAAGTGCTTGCAATCATAATAAAATATATGTATAATAATTGAGCAAGTAAATAGGACTATAGCCAAGTGGTAAGGCAAAGGACTTTGACTCCTTCACCGCTGGTCCGAGTCCAGCTAGTCCTGCCAACTTGAAATTATTAACGTCTCATTGAGGCGTTTTTATTTTTATCTAATTCAGTTTTAGTTTTGATGATGATTAATTTCATCATCTTTTTTCTTTTTATGAGTAAAAATTAATAACCTCGACTATTTTATAGTGAGGTGAAAAAATGAAGAAAATTTTTATAACTATTTTTAGTTTGTTTTGTTTGGTATTTTTAATACCGTTTAATAAGGTGGATGCTAAAACAACCATGAGTAATTTGCGTGTTGATGGAGGTTGTGATAGTTCACAATTTCAATATGATGCTGATTCATTGATTGATTGCCGTAATATAACTTTAGAAGGCATGGGTGCTAATTTAATTGATACATCAAATATTGAAGTTGATAAGGAAAAGAATATACTTTATTATAATGGATGGATTAATGTAAATGATTTTAAGAATAGTATTTATTATCTTAATATCGATGGAGTTAAGCCAGTTGATCAAAAATTATTTTTGTTAGTAGCTAATGAAGATGATGAGGATGAAGGTTTTGTTAGATTTAATGCAGGACAAATATCATTATGCAGTGATTCATCATGTATTTTTGGAATACCAGGTGGAGACGATACTTTACAAAGAGATGAAATTAAATATATTACTTTTATAATTGATGGTAATGGTACAACATTTGATAAGGATGTTGAATATTATAAAGATAAAGTGTACTTAAATAATTCAGAACTTATGCCTAATTACTATACTCCATATTTCTATGATTCTACTTGTCTTTCTTACAGTGAGACAAGAAAGAACGGAATAGTTGAAAACGATTTTGTTATAAGTACTAGTGTAAAGATGAATATTGATAAATTAAAAGAAAGCATTAAGGTTGCTAATACTTATACTGTTAAACTACTAACTAATGAATATAGTGAAAACTATAATAAAGCAGGTAAATACACTATCTCATTTGAAGTTAATAGTGGAAGTAAAACAGAAACTGTTAACTTTGTCGCAACTGTTATTAGCTTAGGCTCAATTACATATAATAAAGACGGAGAAGCAAGTTATACTTATAATGTATCAACTAATATTTCAACTCTAGAATTTAAAGAAAATCTACCTACTGAAATGGTAGATGACTTTACATTTGATTTAAGTTCAGGAATAGTAAAAAAGAGATTTGTATTTGATGATGCGGACATCACAGGAGATAATCAAGCAGATAAAATTAATAACTTCCAAGAGATATGTAAAGTACCAGGTACATATACCGCTAGATGGGAATTATTTTCAAATATTTCAGAAGAAAGAGTAGAAGCTTCATATGATATAACTATTAATATAGTAGATGATTCTAAGATTGAAGTATTTGTTCCTAAGTTTGTTATCTATATTAATCCTGAAAAACAATATACAACTGAAGAACTTGCAAAACAAATAAAGAATTTACTTGTAATTAATAATATCTTTGATTCAACTTCAACTGTATCTATTACATCAAATGAATATGAAGAAAATAGCACAGTAGAAGGAGAATACACAGTTACCTATAGAGTTGTTCAAGGAAATCATATTTATGATGAATCATGTACTGTAAATGTATCAGTGAAGAACAGTTATGAACCTGAAATTGTTATTGAAAATAGTTCAAAGTTTAATCCTTCTATAATCTATATTTCTATAATTATAGTTTTAGTTTTAGGTACAACAACTTATTTTGTTATAAAGAAAGTAAAAAATAGAAAAAAATAATAAATAATGCTATAATACCTTGTAATAAAAAGAGGTATTAAAATATGTATAATGAACCTATTTGTGCTATCGCAACACCTTATGGAGTAGGAGCTATATCTATTATTAGATGTAGTGGTGATGATTCTATAAAGCTTGTAAATAATATATTTAAAGGAAAAGATTTAACCAAAGCTAAAGCTAATACTATTAATTATGGATACATATTAGATAATGGTGAAGTAATTGATGAAGTAATGGTATCTATCTTTAAAGGTCCTCATTCTTTTACTGGTGAAGATTCTTGTGAGGTTAATTGTCATGGTGGTATTTATAATACTAATAGAGTCCTAGAAGCATTACTTGCCTCAGGATTCCGTCTTGCTGAACCTGGTGAGTTTTCACGTCGTGCATTTATGCATGGAAGAATTGATTTGACTCAAAGTGAAGCTATTATGGATGTTATCTCATCATCTAATGATTTAGCTTTAAGAGCCTCTGTTCATTCTTTAAGAAAATCTACTAATAAACTTGTAGTAAATATGAGAGATCATTTAGTTGATTTAATATCTAAAATCGAGGTTAATATTGATTATCCTGAATATGATGATGCGATTGTAATGACTGATGAGATTGCAATTCCTATGTTAAAGGAATTAATTAGTGAATGTGAAGATGTACTAGAAAATTCTAAGATTGCAATAAGTGCTATTCATGGTATTAAGACTGCAATTATCGGTAGACCTAATGTAGGTAAGTCTAGTTTATTAAATAGATTACTTGAAGAAGATAAAGCTATAGTAACTGATATAGCTGGTACTACTAGAGATATAGTTGAGGGATCTTTAAATATTGGAGGTGTAACATTAAAACTAGTTGATACTGCAGGTATCAGAGAAAGTGATGATGTTGTTGAACAAATTGGTATTGAAAGATCTAAGAAGGCTTTAAATGAAGCTGAACTTGTACTTTTAATTCTTGATTCATCAAGTGAATTAACTGATATAGATAAGAACTTGCTAGAATTAACTAAAGATAAAAAGAGAATTATTATCTATAATAA
>CAVAIM010000002.1:18630-22700 GCA_963588755.1 bacterium
CTATAATAAAGCAGATATTGAGGGTATCTCAAAAAAGATAGAAGATTCTATAACTATTTCAGCTAAAACTGGAGAAGGTATAGAAAATCTTGAACGTAAACTTATTGAGATAACTAAGATTAATGAGTTTAATGTAAATGATTCTAACTATTTAAATAATGCAAGACACGTTGCAAAAATGAGAGAAGCTCTAAACAGCTTAAACCAAGCCCTAGATGGATGTATTAATCATGTTGATATTGATATGATAGAACTAGATGTCAAAGCTGCATGGTATTCTTTAGGTGAAATTATAGGAGATACTAACTCTGATACTTTAATTACAGAATTGTTCTCAAGATTCTGTTTGGGTAAATAAATTATACTAAGACTATAAGGATTATTATTTATTAACTTTATAGTCTTTTTGTTTGTTGGTAATTTAATATATTTTATTCAAACCACAATTTGTAATGCAATGTATTTCTTATGTATGTACAATTACATATAATATAATTAAATAGAGAATTGGAAGGAGTAGTTAATATGGCAACAAAGTCAGCGAATTTATATGCGAGAATAGAACCAGATGTTAAAAAAGAAGCAGAAAATAGTTATTTATCAGAAGATGAGCTTGATGAAGAACTTAATAAGGGTTATGAGGATATGAAGAATGGTAGAACTGTAGATGCAAAACAAGCATTTGCAGAAATTCATAAAAAGTATGATATATGATATAGAAATATCTAAAACTACTTGATAAATTAGATAAAAAATATTTAGTTTAGAGCGAATGCAAACTTTACAAGATTTTAAGAATTAATTAACTTATAATAAATGATAAAAGATATAATTTTATGACAGTCTTTCGATTACGATTGACTGTCTTTTTTTGAGTTTAAACAATCTTTCTAAAATGATGACAAAAACAGGAAAAATAAAAAAAATTAAAAAAATTAGCACTTTAGTGTTGACAGTGCCAACAGATTGATGTATCATATAGTCGTAAGGTGGTGGCAGTCACATAACGAGAGTGCCAATAACCTAAAATAAGAAAAGGACATGGTGATTTATATGTATAATGAAATAAATGAATTTTTTAATGAAATGGGTAAAGCAATCGATAATGCTTGCAAAGAAATTAAGAACCCAATTTTAGTTGATGTTGTAAAAAATGATTCTAATTATGTAGTATATGCTACACTTCCAGGTGTATCAAAGGAAGATGTTAATCTAGGTTTCGAAGATTCTAAATTAACTATCTCTGTTAAAGATCATAAGGATGAAGAAGAAACAAAAGAAGATGTTAAGTATATTTTAAGTGAAAGAATTGAAGGATTTAATCCAAGAAGTATTTATTTAAAGAATGTTGATGAAACTAAGATCTCTGCTAAATATGTTGATGGTATCTTAGAGATTACAGTTCCTCTAAAAGAAAAGAAAGTATCTAATATTGTAATTGAATAATGGTAAGGAGTTGATATTATGATGTTTATTAAGAATGGATTTAATGATGGATTTGATTTATTTGATGGTTTAAAGGATATTGTTAATAATGTATCTAACAGATACTTTATGGCATCAGATTTATGTGAGAATGGTAAGGCTTATATGTTAACTTGTGATGTTCCTGGAGTTAAGAAAGAAAATATTGATATTTCTTTTGAAAACAGAACATTAACAGTTTCTGTTAAAGCTTGTGATGAGGAAGATAAGAAGAATTATATTAGAAAAGAGAATTATAGTGCTCAATATTCAAGAAGCTATTATTTAGCTGATGGTGATTCACAAAATATTAAAGCTAAACTTGAAAATGGTGTACTAAGAGTTATTGTAGGCAAAATTAATCAAGTTCCAGAAAAACAAACAATTTCAATTGAATAATTTAAGTTGTATTAGAAGGGTGCGTTTAAACGCATCCTTTTTTATTGTAAATAGTCAAATAAAATTGTATAATTGACACATAGTGAGGCAAATTATTATGTCAATTATAAGCGATAATTCAAAAAACAAAAAAAATCCAGGAAATGCATTATTACTTGGTGTTATGGCAAGAAAAGCTAAGGCTCAAGATCCTACAGTAATCGATTCAACTATTGGTATGTTATATGATGAAGAAGGTAAGTTCTTCACATTCAATACTGTAGAAAAAGCTACTAGTGCTTTAAGCAACACTGAAAAGTATGCATATCCATCAACTTGTGGTAGTAATGAATTCCATGAAGCTGTATATAAGTGGGTTTTTAGACAATACTATGATGAATTTAAAGAAAATTGTTATCTAGACTGTATTGCAACTCCAGGTGGAACAGGTGCTTTATGTCTTTCTTTTGAAAATTATTTAGAAAAAGGACAAAAGGTTTTACTTCCATCTTATATGTGGGCTAACTATACACAACTTGCAGAAGAAGCTGGTTTAGGATATGAAACTTTTGATTTATTCAATGATGAAGGTACATTTAATTTAGAAGCTTTTAGAGAAAAATGTATTGAATTAAAGAAGAGTCAAGGTCGTGTTTGCGTTGTAATTAATGACCCATGTGAAAACCCTACTGGTTATTCAATGAGTTACACTGATTGGATTGGTGTTGTACAAATCATTAATGATATTACAAGAGATTCAACTCCATTTATCTTAATCTATGATATGGCATACATTGATTATGATAAGAGAGGCTTTGATGTATCTAGAAATAATATTAGATTATTTGAAAAGTTAAATAAATCAGTATTAACTATTATGTGTTTCTCAGGTTCTAAGACTTTAGGTTTATATGGTCTAAGAGTTGGTGCACAAATTTGTGTTGCACAAAGTGAAGAAGATAAGAATGAATTCCATGAAGCTAATGACTTTAGTGCAAGAGGTAAGTGGAGTGGTGTATCACTTCTTGGTCAAAACATTATAACTAAGGTATTAACTGATTATTATGATGAATTCTCAAATGAAATAGATTATGCAAGAAAACTACTTATTACAAGAGCTAATACATTTATTAGTGAAGCGGAAAAAGTAGGATTAAAGCATGTTCCATTTGATTGCGGATTCTTTGTAACAATTCCTTGTGCTGATCCTAAGGGTAAAGCAGAAGAGTTAAAACAAAAAGGACTTTATATTTTACCTATTAAGAATGCAATCCGTTTAACTATCTCATCTATTTCAGAAGTTGAAGTAGTAAGAGCTGTACACATCTTAAAAGAAACTTTATAAATTATATGAGCTACGTATATTAAATGCGTGGCTCTTTAATTTTTTTTAAAAGTATAAATATTAATTTATTTCTATATTTTTATTGTTTGACCTAATATATTAGATTTTGCTTGTAAAACATAAATTTTAATTTTATAATATAAGTGTAAAAAAATTACACTTAAGTAAAGTGTTAAGTGTAAGAAAAGCGAGAGTGATAAAATGCTTACTAAAATAGTTATTGAAAATTATAAAAGTTTTAATGAAAAACAAATTATTGATTTAACTAAAACAAAGTCAATTATTTTAGAATCTACAAATTGTGTTGGTGATTGTTTAAAAGGTGCACTTATAGTTGGACCTAATGCTTCTGGTAAATCAACAGTAATTAAAGCAGTCGCAACTCTAATAGAATTATTATTTAGAGATAATGTAAGCTTAACTCCGTTTGATTCTTGTTTATTCAGTAACAAAAACAATATTCATTTAGAATTTGAGTTTAAATTTGATAATGATAAAATTAGATATTTATTTGAATTTGATAAAGAACAAACTATTGTAAGAGAACTACTTGAATTAAATAATAATACGATGTTAGAAAGAAATGGTTTAGGTGGTAAAATATTTATAGATAATAAACCAATTGTAATGGATAAATTATTTTCTAATAAAGTTTTACTATTAAAAAGATGTTATTTTACTGATTTATTTACTCAAGTAAAACCAGTAATCAAAATGATGGAGTTCTTATCTAATTCAGTATTTTTAGATGCATCTAAGAGACAAATATATACATTTAATAATGGACCTCATATGATTGATGATATAACTAATGATGATTTAGAGAAGTTAAATGAAACATTTAACGAACTTAATATAGGATTTGAGATTACAAAGTCAACTG
>CAVAIM010000003.1:0-19927 GCA_963588755.1 bacterium
TTTAAACTAACCTCAGAAAAACTAAGTGTTTCATATCCTAATTATAATAGTATATCAAACTATATTCAATCTAATATAATAAGATGCTTCAAGGCTTGTCAATCAAAGGTAAGATTTTGTATTTAGAATTTGTTAATACGATAATTAATTATTTCAGTATCTAAATCATTAACTAATTATTATAAATTTAAAAAAGGAGTTTCCTCAAGTACTTTAGATTTCTACAGTTTAAGTTGTTTAAGGATACTCCTTTATTTATAATGTTAATCCGATAGTTACAATTGAAATGTTATATAATCATACAAGATTAACATTATCAATTATTCTCTTTATACATATTAGTTATATCATCTACAACTATATACAAACCATCATTAAGTTCATTTAATCTTTCCTTTAGTTTAGCTAATAAAGATAGCATTGTTGATTGTTCTGAATAAAACTTATCCTTGTCAAACCAACATGCTACATTATGAGAATCAAATTTATAATAATCATCATACATATCGCTCATTTTTGAAGAAATTTCTTTTATCATATAATCATTATCTATAAAATCAATTCCACTACTTTTTTCAAATGTATATGGATTAGAAACATTCGGCCAAATTGGTCCCTCGTCATAATCCAATAATAATCTAATCGTAATCATATTAACCCTCCACACTAACAGGATATTTATAAAAAAAGATCTACCAATAAAGGTAGACCTAATTTATTTACTTCTTTAAGAATTGAAGTACTGTATAAGTACCAGAAGTGCAAGCACCAAGACCTGCGCAGATTAAAGCAAGAATTGAACCAACTCCAAGGTTGTAACTATCAAAGTGTCCTTGAGTTGTGCTGCTTCCTGTAATAACTGTAGATGCAGTAACTTCATAAGTAGCCATATTCTTTGTGCAAGCAATTAAAATAATTGAAGCAACGAAGCATCCGAAGGCAATACATCCAAATACGAATGATAAACCTTTTGACTTACCAAATACTACTAAGCAAATTAATACAGCAGCTACTACTGGTAAGAAATAACCTAGGAATAGACCGAAGCAGAATAAGATTTTAGTGCTTCCACTTGCAATACCACCAAGGCTACCTTCAGCTAAAGTCTTACCGAAGATAAGATTAAATCCTGAATAAGATGTCTTATTATCTCCATCACCAATTGTTACAGCAGCAAATGAAGCCATAACTAGTACTAGTACTCCTAGAACGATGCTAGCAATACCAACAATTTTCTTTAAAGTTTTAGTATTCATAATATACTCCTCCTATACAACTCAATTATAGCTTTTTTATTTTTTATAATCAAACACATTTTGACATTATTAAGACTCTTTAAAGAAAAAAGTTTACTATTTCATATTATTTTTTTACATTCCTTTGAAATTGTCAAAGCTTTTCATTATAATATTATTGTTTATAGAGGTGAAATTATGAAAATTGCAATATCAGCAGAAAGTACAATTGATCTGCCAAAAGAGATATTAAATAAATATGATATACATACACTTCCATTTACTTTAATAATGGGAAACGATAGTGTATTAGATGGTGAAATATTACCAGAAAAATTATTTGAATTTACTGATAAATCAGGAATTCTACCAAAGACTAGTGCAGTAAATGAATATCAATATTTTGAACATTTTAAAAAACTAAAGAGTGAAGGATATGATGAAATAATCCACTTCTCTCTATCAAGCGCTATTTCAAGTGCATATGAAAATGCATGTAAAGCCAGCAAGGATTTTGATTCAGTATATATTGTAGATACTAAATCTTTATCTACAGGTATAGCACTTCTTGCGATAAGCGCAAGAGAACTTGCGGATAAGGGAATGAGTGCTCAAGACATTTATGATACTTCAATAGAAAGAAGAAATCATGTTCAAGCTTCTTTCTCACTAGAGAGTGTTAATTATCTATATAAAGGTGGAAGATGTTCAATGTTAGCAATGTTAGGTGCAAACATCCTTCATTTAAAACCTGAAATATTAGTAAATACTCAAACTGGTGCAATGAGCGCAGGTAAAAAATATCGTGGTTCAATGAAAAAAGTTGTATTAGAATATGTTGAAAATACATTAGCTAAATTTAATACTCCTGATTTAACAAGAGTATTCATTACTTATTCTACTGCTCCAGATGATGTTGTTGAAGCAGTAACAAATAAATTATTAGAACGTGGGTTTAAAGAAGTTATCCCTACTCATGCAGGTGGAACAATATCATGTCATTGTGGTCCACATTGTTTAGGTATTCTTTATATTAATAAACCAATGTAATTTATTTTAGTGTTAGATTTTTATCTAGCACTTTTTTTATGTAAAAAAAAGACTTCTAGGAATTAAATCCTAAAAGTCTTAATTATTATTCTTCAACGACAACTTGTTCGTCTTGAGAATATGAATTTGAATCATCAATTTCTTCTTGTTCAACTGAATCAGTTGATAAGTTAGCGTTATTAGCATTAATTAATGGATCATTTTCAACTTTAGCTTCTTCAGCTTCTACTGGAGCTGTTTTTGTTTGAGCTAATAGAGATTCGAATCTAGGTCCTGCTGATTGATATTCTTCTTCTTCAAGAATACCAGTACCAGCTGGAATTAATCCACCAATGATAACATTTTCTTTTAATCCTAATAAGTAATCTTTCTTACCACGGATAACTGCATCAGTTAATGCCTTGTTAGTTTCTTGGAATGAAGCTGCAGATAAGAATGAATCTGATCCTGAAGCTGCCTTAGCAATACCTAATAGGATTGGCTTAGCAACTGGAAGTTTTGGAGCAACACCAGTTTCAATACCTTCCTTAACTAATTCATTAATATTCTTAGTGAATTCAGTAACTGAGTATTGTAATCCTGGAATTAACTTAGAACTACCTTCATTTACAACAACTAACTTACGTAACATTTGACGTACAACGATTTCGATATGCTTGTCAGAAATTGATACACCTTGAGTGATGTATGGTTTTTGAACTTCGTCAATAATGTATCTTTGAACAGCTTCTTTATCCTTAATACGTAATAATTCTTTTGGTGAAATACGACCTTTGTTTAGAGTGTCTCCACGTTTAACTTGAGATCCTTCACTTACTAATAATTCATAAGTTGAATCAATAGTGTATGTTTGAACAATATTGTTACCGTCCTTATCAAGTTCAGTACCTTCAATTGTTACATCATTACCACGTTTAGTCTTAACGATACTTACAACTTTACCATCGATTTCAGAAAGAGTTGCTTTCCACTTTGGCTTACGTGCTTCGAATAATTCAACTACACGAGGTAAACCTTGAGTAATGTCTCCACCTGAGGCAACACCACCGTTATGGAATGTACGCATTGTTAATTGAGTACCTGGTTCACCGATTGATTGAGCAGCGATAACACCGACAGCTTCACCTACTTCAACTACTGACTTAGTTGATAAGTTTAGACCATAACACTTAGTACATACACCTGTAGGAGCAGCACAAGTTAAGTTAGATCTGATGTAAGCTTGCTTAATACCAGCAGCATCAATAGCAGCACCCATTTCATCAGTAACTAGAACGTTTCTAGCAACGATAACTTCACCAGTAGCTGGATTAATAATATCCTTAGATGGATATCTACCGATACAACGGCTACCTAGAGTTAATTGAATCTTACCATCATCGTCAATTAATTCAGAAACTAGAGTACCACTTGTAGTACCACAGTCTTCCATAGTAACGATAACTTCTTGAGAAGCATCTACTAGACGACGTGTTAAGTAACCTGAGTCAGCTGTCTTTAAGGCAGTATCTGTAGATCCCTTACGAGAACCATGTGAAGAAATGAAGAATTCAGAAACTGTTAAACCTTCATAGAAGTTTGAAGTAACTGGAACTTCGATAGCTTGTCCGTTAGTATTAGCCATTAGACCTCTCATACCGGCGATTTGCGCGAAGTTAGAAGAACTACCACGTGAACCTGAATGAGCCATCATGAAAATGGCGTTGTCTTTACGTTTTTCCATTTCAGACCATAGACCTTTTTCAACGTTATCACGAACAGCTTGCCAAATATCGCAGACTTTCTTATATCTTTCTTTGTCTGTTAATAAACCATAGTTGTAGAAATTCTTGATTTCATCAACTCTAGCGTTAGCATCAGCAAGAACTTCATCTTTACGAGAGTAGTTGTCGATGTCGGCAATAGAGATTGTTAAACCAGCAATTGTTGAGTATTGGAAACCTAAGTTCTTTAACTTGTCTAGCATGATAGATGTAGCAGTCAATTTACTTCTCTTGAATACTTCAGCAATGATTGCATTTAAGAACTTCTTTCTGAATGGTTCATCTTCAGGACGAGCAAGGAAGTCTTCTACCTTGTCAGTCTTAGGATCAAAGAAGATTGAAGAATCAGTAAGACCGCTTAACTTAGCTATACCAGAATTTACATATGGGAATTCGATGTCAAGGATGTTATTGAAAATCATCTTACCTACAGTAGTAAATAAGTACTTACCTTCAATATCTAATCCATGGAATCTTTCAAGAGTTAAATTACCATAATTTAAATGTCTTGGGTCTACGAAGATACGAGTATGTAATGTAATTTCATCATTCTTGTAAGCAAGATATGCTTCTTGGAATGAAGAATAGAATGTTCCTTCTTGGTATTCAGCTGGTCTGTATAATTCATATCCAGCTTCATCGTTACCAACAGCAACAAGTTCAACTTGGTCATAACGAGATGAAGATAATACATCATCAAATGCATAAGTTGAAATATCATCAACTAAGATTGCATTCTTTGGTAATACATCAGAATGACCTTGTTTGAATGAACGCTCTAATGATAGGTAGTAGTTACCTAAAATCATGTCTTGAGATGGAGTAGCAACTGGTGCACCATCTTTTGCGTTTAAGATATTGTTAGATGCAAGCATTAATAATCTTGCTTCTGCTTGAGCTTCTAGTGATAGAGGTACGTGTACAGCCATTTGGTCACCGTCGAAGTCAGCGTTGAACGCAGGACATACAAGTGGGTGAAGACGAATAGCCTTACCTTCAATTAGAATTGGTTCAAATGCTTGAATACCAAGTCTGTGAAGAGTAGGTGCACGGTTTAATAGAACTGGATGTTCTCTAATAACATTTTCAAGAATTGGCCATACTTGGTCATCTTGCTTTTCACATAATCTCTTAGCAGAGTTAATTGTGCATTCATTATATTTCATTAGGTCTCTAATAACGAATGGTTTAAATAAATTTAAAGCCATTTCTTTTGGAAGACCGCATTGGTACATTTCAAGAGATGGACCAACAACGATAACTGAACGACCTGAGTAGTCAACACGCTTACCAAGTAAGTTTTGTCTGAATCTACCTTGCTTACCTTTTAATAAATCAGAAAGAGACTTTAAGTTCTTTGATCTATCATTAGCACCAGAACTCTTACGCTTAGAATTGTCGATTAAAGCATCAACAGATTCTTGTAATAAACGCTTTTCATTCTTAGTGATAAGGTATGGAGCACGATTATTATAATGTTGTTTTAAACGATTATTACGGTTAATAATAGTTATATATAAATTGTTTAAGTCAGTAGTTGCAAATCTACCACCATCTAGTTGAACCATTGGTCTTAAATCTGGTGGAATAACTGGAAGTGCATGGATTACCATCCATTCTGGCTTATTGTCTGATTCAAGGAATGCTTCACAAACGCTTAATCTCTTGATAGTCTTATCACGATTTTGCTTATTTGCATTCTTTAATTCATTACGAAGTTTTTCAACTTCCTTCTTAAGGTTAAGTTCCTTTAATAACTTTTCAACTGCTTCTGCACCTGATAAAGCTTCAAATCTCTTACCATAAGTATCATATAATTGTGAATATTGTTCCTCTGATAGGATTTGCTTCTTGTGTAATTCAGTAACATTACCAGCATCAGTAACAATATATGAAGATAAATAAACGATATCCTCAAGATCCTTTGCTTTAATGTCAAGTAATAAAGCAATTCTAGATGGACTATTCTTTAAGAACCAAGTGTGAACAACTGGAGCTGCAAGTTCGATGTGACCGAAACGTTCACGTCTAACTTTAGCTTCAGTGATTTCAACACCACAATTTGAACAGATTTTACCTTTTTCAGTAGTTCTCTTAGACTTACCACAAGCACATTGATAGTCTTTTGAAGGTCCGAAAATCTTTTCACAGAATAATCCACCCTCTTCAGGCTTTAATGTACGGTAATTAATTGTTTCATGATTTTTAACTTCACCGTAACTCCAACTACGGATTTCATCTGGAGAAGCTAATCTAATACGCATGTATTGATATTTTTTACTCATTTTCTAATCACCCCTACTAATTAAAATCTATTTTTCTTTAAGAAATCATCATTGTCTAAATCAACTAATGACTTTTCAACTTCGTTTTCACCTGTGTTAGAAATTAATTCAACATGAATTCCAAGTGCTTTGAATTCACGAGTTAATACTCTGAATGATTCAGGAATGCTTGGTTCAGGTAATGGATTACCATCAACAATATTTCTAAATAATTTGTTACGACCAACAATGTCATCACTCTTTAAAGTTAACATTTCTTGTAATAAGTGAGCAGCACCATAACCTTCAAGTGCCCAAACTTCCATTTCACCGAAACGTTGACCACCGTTTTGAGCTTTACCACCCATTGGTTGTTGTGTAACTAATGTATAAGGACCAACTGATCTTGCATGTAACTTGTCGTCAACCATGTGGTTTAACTTAATGAAGTACATGATACCAACGTTAATCTTATTTTCAAATGGTTCACCAGTTCTACCATCATATAGAGTGATTTTACCATCTGTTGGAACATCAGCTTCAATCATAAGGTCTTTTAATTCTTCTTGTGATACACCGTCGAATACTGGAGTAGCAATCTTGATACCTAATTTCTTAGCTGCAAGACCAGCATGTAATTCCATGATTTGACCGATGTTCATACGTGAAGGAACACCTTGTGGGTTTAGCATGATATCAATAGGTTGACCATCTGCTGAATATGGCATGTCTTCAACTGGTAATACATTAGAAATAACACCCTTGTTACCATGTCTACCAGACATCTTGTCTCCAACACCGATTTTACGCTTTTGGATAATATAAATTCTAACAGTTTCATTTACACCAGCAGGAAGTTCATCACCATTTTCCTTCTTGAAGTGTTGAACAGATTGAACAACACCATCACATCCATGAGGAACACGTAATGAAGTATCTCTTACTTCACGGCTATTCTTTTCAGAGAAGATAGCAAATAATAGTTTTTCTTCTGGACTTGGATCAGTTTGACCCTTTGGAGTTAACTTACCAACAAGAATATCTCCTTCATGAACTTCAGTACCAGGAATAACAATACCATTTTCGTCTAGATACTTAACAGCATCAGGACCAACGTTTGGAATGTCTCTAGTTAATTCTTCTTTACCTAACTTAGTGCTTCTGCAATCAACTGTGTGAACATCCATATGAACTGATGTATAAACATCGTTCTTAACTAAATCTTCACTCATGATAACAGCGTCTTCATAGTTGTAACCTTGCCAAGTCATGAATGCAACACGTACATTACGTCCTAATGCAAGTTCACCATGATCCATTGATTGACCATCAGCTAAAATATCACCACGTTCAACAACTTCTCCTTCTTTAACAATAGGACGTTGCCAAATTGTAGTTGCAGCGTTTGATCTTAAGAATGAAACCAACTTATAAGTATGCATGTTTCCGCCAGCTTCTCTAACAATGATCTTCTTAGCGTCAACATATTCAACAACACCATCAAGTTGACATACAACAGCAGAACCACCATCTTTAGCAGCTCTATGTTCCATACCAGTACCAACAAGTGGAGCTTCTGGAGCGATTACTGGAACAGCTTGACGTTGCATGTTAGAACCCATTAGGGCACGAGTAGCGTCGTCATGTTCAAGGAATGGAATACAAGCAGTAGCTGCAGATACAACTTGCTTACTTGATACGTCCATGTATTCTACTTCTTCTTTCTTGAAGATCTTAGTTTCACCATTTAAACGACCAATAACTGTTTCGCTTGTGATATAACCATTTTCATCAAGAGGTGTAGATGCAGATGCAATAATATGACCTTCTTCTTGAATTGCAGTCATATATTCAAACTTATCACGAGGATAATTTCCATTTTCATCTTTTACGATTTCAGGAATATATTTATTTCCGTTTTCATCAACAGAGAATTTTAAGTATGGAGTTTGAATGAATCCATATTCATCAGTTCTAGCATAGTTAGCTAGAGAAGTGATTAAACCGATAGATCCACCTTCTGGTGTTTCGATAGGACACATTCTACCATAGTGTGTATCATGTACGTCACGAACTTCAGTACCAGCTCTGTCTCTTGAAATACCACCAGTACCTAGGGCTGAAACTCTTCTCTTTTGAGTTAATTCAGCTAGTGGGTTAATTTGGTCCATGAATTGTGATAATTGAGATGAACCAAAGAATTGATTTAATGCGCTTGTAAGTGACTTAATATTAATTAAGTTAGCTGGAGTAGCTTCATGAATATCAACAGTAGACATTCTATAAAGAATGTTCTTTTGTAAGTTACCGAAACCAATTCTGAATTGGTTAACAAGTAATTCACCAATTAAACGTAATCTACGGTTTCCTAAATGGTCGATGTCATCAATTGAACCTACACCATCATAAAGGTTGAAATAATAGCTTGCTGATGCAAAAATATCAGATAATGTGATATGTAGAGAATCTTCAGTTGAATCATTACCAATAATCTTAACTAGCTTACCAGTTTCTTCAACTTTAATTCTTAATACTTCAACAATAGTAGGCTTTTGACCCATATCGCAAGTAAGTTCGATTTCTTCTCTTAATGCAGCTCTAGCACTATTTAATGTATTGTATACATCGCCTTCAACCTTAGAACCTTGAGTAGCAATTACAGCACCAGCTTCGAATAAGATTTCACCAGTTTCTTCGTCGAAGATATCATCTTTAGCAATTACATCTTGAGCTAAAATATGACCCTTAGCACGAGAAAGTACATCAAGCTTTAAGTTAAACTTATAACGACCAACTTTTTGAAGATCATATCTGTGTGCATCGAACCAGTGATCAATGATGAATGTTCTTGCACCATCAACTGGTACTACTTCACCTTGTTTCATCTTAGCATATACTTCGATTACTGCATCGTCAGCATTCTTTGCAGTATCCTTATTATAAGTTTCCTCTAAGAATTCTTTATTTTCATAAACTTTTTCGATAGCTTCATTAGTTCCAAGACCAAATGCACGTAATAAAGTTGTAACAGGGAATTTTTTAGAACGGTCTAACTTTGCATAGCAAATTTCTTTAGAACCCTTTTCAAATTCAATCCAACCACCACGAGTAGGGATAACTTGACCTGCATATCTATCATTACCTGACTTCTTATCGATGTCATGATTATAGTAAATACCAGCAGAACGAACAATTTGGGAAATAACTACACGTTCAGCACCATTGATAATAAATGTACCAACTGGTGTCATGTATGGCATATCACCAAAGTATAATTCTTGTTCAATTTGTTCGCCAGTTTCTAGGTTGTTTAGACGAACTTTACACTTTAATGGTCTAGAATAGTTAGTTTCTCTGTATTTGCATTCAATAATATCATACTTAGGATCTTCAAAATGATAGTCACCAAAGTATAATTCTAACTTTCCATCGTATGATTTGATAGGAGATACGTAGTCAAAAACTTCTCTAAGTCCATTGTTTACAAACCAATCGAAAGATTCAGTTTGAATTGAAATTAGGTTAGGAACTTCAATTTCTGTACGGATTTTAGAATAGTCTCTTCTAACTGACTTCTTACCAAAATTCTTAATTTTGTAACTCATTACAGCCACCTCTCACATGTTTCTTTCTTTGTATTAAAATATGTACAAAACGCTACTATTAGCATTCTAATATTATATGGTGTAAGTGTCAAATTGTCAATAGCCTAACGGACACTTTTTATAATATAGTATCCAGATTCTTTACCAACAATTGTTGCATTCCCAAATAATTCTTCTAAATGCTTTTTAGTGCTTGGTGCGCCTTGTTTCTTTTGAATAACAACCCATAACTCTCCGCCTTCAGCTAGTCTTTCATAAGCACCGTCATAAATTGAAAAAACGACACTCTTACCAGCTCTAATTGGTGGATTTGTAACTATTGAAGAGAATTTTTGATTAACATCAACATTTGAATAGATATCACTTTTGAAAATTTTAACGTTTTGTACATCGTTTAATTTAAGATTTTCATTTGCAAGATTTACTGCACGTTCGTTAATGTCTACTCCAACAACAGCCTTGTTATGAATTTTGTTTATAATAATTGAAATAGGACCATATCCACAACCTACATCAAGTATAGGCAATTCTATTTGATTTGGTTCAAAATAGTTTAAAAGAGTAAATGTACCAAAATCTAAATAGTTTTTGCAAAATACACCATTATCAGTTTTAAATGTAAATTTATGGTTCTTGAAATAATATGTGTATGCTTTAGGATCACTTTTTAGTCCATCTTCATTTTCTGAATAATAATGATAATTTGCCATAATCTTTAATAAAACACTAAAAACCTGAGTATAGCTCAGGTTTTATAGCGGACTTTTATTTATTACTTAACTTCAACAGTAGCTCCAGCTTCTTCTAACTTAGCCTTTAAATCATCAGCTTCAGCCTTAGAAACCTTTTCCTTAACGTTTGCAGGAGTAGCAGCTAATAACTTGTTAGCTTCCATTAAACCTAGACCTGTTACGTCCTTAATTACTTTGATAACCTTAATCTTTTGAGCTCCAACTTCTTTTAATACAACAGTGAACTCAGTTTGTTCAGCTTCAGCAGCAGCACCAGCAGCAGGAGCAGCAGCAACTGCAGTTGGGTCGATACCGAATTCTTCCTTCATTGCGTCAACTAATTCCTTAATTTCAAGGATTGACATTTCCTTTAATGATTCAATAAATGTTACTTTATCTAACTTTGCCATGATAATTTTCCTCCAATAATATTTTTAGATAATTTAATTTGTTTGTTTAGTTTGTTTAATTACTCAGCGTCTTTTTCAACAAGCATATTTAAACCAATTGCTAATTGAGTTAGAGTACCAAGCATACCAGCAGCTAATTGAGTTAATAATGTTTCTCTTGATGGTAATGCAGCGATAGCGTTAATTTCAGCTTGAGTGCATTCTTTACCGTCAACAACACCAGCACCTAAAATAACTTGCTTGTTGTCTTTTCCGAATGTTGCTAATTCTCTAGCAGCAGATACTTCATCTTCATATGAGAAAGCGATAGCTTTTGGTCCCTTTAAAGATGCAGCAAATGTATCATAACCTTGCTTGCTAGCAGCACGGCGAGAAATATTGTTCTTTAAAACGATAATTTCGCAACCATTCTTTAAAAGATTACGACGTAATTGCATGAATGCTTCAACAGTTAAACCTTGGTAATCGAATGCAACAACACTCTTTGCCTTGGCAATCTTTTCAGCAACAGCATTTACTTCTTGTTCTTTTTGAAGTATTACTTCTTTTGCCATAGTATTTCCTCCGTTAAATTTTTTCAAAAATAAAAGTCTTTTCTACAGAGTACGTAAAAAAGACTTTAATTTAACTTAAAAACTTTATTTACGCCTCGGTAGAAATTAAGTGCATTTTCTGCACGCCTACTTTCTTCGGCTATATTATCCAATTAATGAATAATCAAATTTAAATTCTCAAAAGATTAGTTTTGAGATGGGTCTACTTTAACACCAGGTCCCATAGTTGATGAAACACTGATACCGTTAACGTATTCACCCTTAACAGTAGATGGACGGCTCTTTACTAGAACTGAGTAGATAGCTTTGAAGTTTTGAGCTAACTTTTCAGCACCGAATGAAACCTTACCGAATGGAACTTGAATATTACCTGACTTATCGCAACGGTATTCAACTTTACCATTCTTAATATCTTTAACTGCACCTGCAACGTCCATTGTTACAGTACCAGTCTTAGGGTTTGGCATTAATCCCTTAGGTCCTAAAACACGACCTAGACGACCAAGTTGACCCATCATATCTGGAGTAGCAACGATTACATCAAAATCAAACCAACCTTGAGCGATTTTGTTGATGTATTCAGCTTCACCAGCATATTCAGCACCGGCATTTAAAGCTTCTTGAATCTTAGCACCACGAGTGATTACTAAAACTTTTCTAGTCTTACCTGTACCGTTTGGAAGAACGATAGCACCACGTAGGTTTTGTTCTGCCTTAGTTGGGTCTAGGTTTAGACGGAATGAAGCTTCAACTGTAGCATCAAACTTAGCTGTAGATGTTTTGCAAGCTAAATCACAAGCATCAACAATGCTGTATAATTTCTTACGATCTACAAGCTTAGCAGCTTCGATATATTTTTTTCCTTTCTTCATATTATTTCCTCCTAAAAATGTGGTTTAAACGGGAGATCCTCCCACAAGTTTTTAGTTCTTATTCTTATCTATAAAAGTAGAACCAAGAACTTAATCCTTAATTTCGATACCCATGTTGCGAGCACTACCAGCAATGATATTCATCGCAGCATCAACATCGTTTGCATTTAAGTCTGGCATCTTCATTTCAGCAATTTCTTTTAATTGTGCCTTAGAGATAGTACCAACCTTTGTAGTCTTTGAATTTGAAGAACCCTTTTCTACCTTTGCAGCTTTCTTTAATAAATCAGAAGCTGGTGGAGTCTTTACAACGAATGTAAATGAACGGTCATCATAAACAGAGATTACTACTGGTAACACATAACCCATTTTGTCCTTAGTTCTGTCATTGAATTGTTGGCAGAATCCTGGAATATTAACACCTGCTTGACCTAGAGCTGGTCCTACTGGTGGAGCTGGATTAGCTTTACCGGCTTGAATTTGAAGTTTAACTAACTTAACAACTTTCTTAGCCATAAGATTTCCTCCTTACCTTTGTGGTATATAGCGGACTTTAGATCCTTCCACTATCACGTATTGCATACACGTGCTTATACATTATATATATTCTAAGCCCGGTTGTCAACAATAATTTTAGAATTTTTGTAAATTTTATTTAAAAAAGATTAACTCTTGAATTTATAAGAGTTAATCATCATTTTTAGAGAAAAAATATTTAAAGAATGTAATCAAGGATACTATGATTAAGAACGAAAATGCAAGACTTAAAACAATATTCCCATTATCAAATTTAGATACAATAAGATAAAAGTCAGTAATCTTATCTTTTTCTATTAGTAGTGAATTTAGATAAACACATATATCATCAACTAAACATAATATAAATATAATTAATATAAATCTTTTAACCTGAGTCATAAGCATCCCACCTTTATATTATTATACATTTAATAATGAATAAAAGGCAACACGAAGTTGCCTTTACATTATAGTTTTTTAACGTCAGTAATAACTAAATCATTTGGAGTAAGTCTACCAAACATAGGAAGTAATACAGTTACTGTTTCTTTAGCTTCATTAACCTTAGAAATTTCACCAGTTTGACCTGCAAATGGTCCAACTACAACTTCAACCTTATCTCCAACATGGAATTCAAATTCAGACTTTTCTTTTTGACCAATACGCATTAAGATTCCGTCCATTTCACTTTGTCTAACTGGATTTGGTTTTGTACCTCTACCACTTGAACCAAGGAAACCTGTAACACCTGGAGTATTACGAATCATGAACCAAGCTTCATCGTCAACGATGTACTTCTTAACTTTAGTAGCCTTATCAATAACTTCTTCAACATCTATTTCAACAAATAAATATGAAGGATAAATCTTTCTTGATTTAGTAACCTTCTTAGTTACACCCTTCTTATCAACCTTAGTTTCTTCATAAGTCTCATCTGGTGCAAGAATTTGAAGAATTTGATTTTCAAATCCTCTAGACTTAACTTGAAGTTCTAGATCTTCTTTAACTGAATTTTCTTGACCTGAATAAGTTTGAACGATATACCATTTTTTCATAACAATTTATCTCCTATCTTGTTGTAAAATTAAATAATCTTGATAATGATTCACCGATAATGATATCAAATACAAAATATATTAAAGTTAAGACAATTAAGAATAAGAATGTCTTAGCTGCATTACCTAAAAATAAACTCCACTTTGGCCAAGTAACCTTTTTGATTTCAGGATAAGCTTGTCTAATAAATGGATATAATGCATAAATTAAACTTAGCACACCAACAACTACAATAATGATTGCAAATGCTGTAGGATATGTACCAACTAGTGGAACAGTATCTTTAAATTGAATAACACTATTTAAAATTAATGCACCAATTTCAATTAAGAATAATGAGATAAATATATATAGATATGTTTCCCATTTATAATCTTTACTTAAAACTTCAAGAATTCTTGATTTTCTATCAAGCACATCTTGTTTCTTCTTTATTGCCATAACTAATCCTCCTATCTAGTTTCTTTATGGATAGTATACTTATTACATTTAGGACAAAATTTCTTAAATTCTAAACGTTCAGTTGTTGTTTGTTTATTTTTTGTTGTTGTATAGTTTCTTGATAAACATTCTTCACAAACTAATATAACTTTTTCTCTCATATTAAAAAAACCACTCCTTTAAAAGTGCTAATCCTATTTTATTATACAATGTACAATTAGTCAAGAAATGCACTAATTAAATTTTATTCTTTGTCTTAATTTCAATCTTAATCTATAATTTAAATTATAAACTTTTTTAATATTCAAGTTATGTTTTTTAGAAAATTCTTCTAATGAACAACCATCAATTAAGATTTCGTTCATCGCGTCAATTTCTATAGGCTTTAGGTTTAGACCTTCAAACTCATAATGCGCAATATTATCACTTAATTGTAGCTTTGATCTATCATAAAGTAAATTATCATCATATTCTGCATAATAGGGATAATTCTCTTTATGTCTATATCTAAAAGCCATTCTTTTTAGACTAACTAAGAAATACGCAAGGAATGGTGAATTAGAATTCATATCATATAATTCTATACACCTATTCAATGTGATGAGTCCTATTTGATAAACATCATCATTAAAAATCATTAAATTATATTCATAAATAGTACGTCTAATAATATTTTCATACTTTTTAACTAAACATTGAAAAGCTTTTTCATTATATTCATATTTGAATAAATAAATTAATTCATACTCATTATAAGTCACCTTAAGTTTCTAACTATTTAAGTAACGCTAATATAATACCGCAACTAACAGACGCATTTAAGCTGTTTACATGACCAGTCATAGGAATTTGAATATAGTAATCACATTCATTCTTTACAGTTTTAGAAATACCAAAACCTTCAGAACCTATGATTACAGCTATATCTAAACTCTTATCTATATCACTAGCTGTTTCTTTTGCAGATGCATCAGTACCTACAACCCACATACCATTTTCTTTTAGCTTCTTTAAACTTTGAGCTAAATTATTAACCATACAAATTGGTACATATTCAATTGCACCAGTTGATACATGAGCTACAGTTTCAGTAATTGATACTGATCTATTCTTAGGAATGATAATCGCATCGATTGAGAATGCATCACAGCTTCTAATCATTGCGCCTAAATTATGAGGATCTTCAATTCCATCAAGTACTAAGAATATCTTTCTTCCATCTTTCTTAGTCTTAATTAAATCATCAAGATTTGCATATTTATAATCACTTACAACTGCACCAAATCCTTGATGATTAGCTCCATACTTCTTATCCATACTCTTCTTAGGAAGAATATTATACTTAATATGTTTATCATTAAGCATTTGTTTAAATTGAGGATTCTTCTTATCTGCTAATTCTTCAATATCAAGCACTTCAATATCATGATGAGCTCTAACTGCTTCATTAACACAATTCTTTCCATATATTTTGAACATATAATCACCTATTTCTATCATATTATACAATTATTTTGCATTAAAAAAAAGAGATACTTAAAGTACCTCTTATAAAGTTCTATAATCTATTAATCTTATCCATTAAGATTCCTGTCCACTTTTTAATGAAAGGAACAAATCCTTTTACAATCTTCATTAAAGGAGTAGATAATAAACATAATAATGCAAGTAAAACTAAACAGTTAGGTGGAAGAGATGGAACATTACCACCATAAGAAACATAAACATCTTTCTTAATATCAGTTTGAATACCATCAATAATTAAATATCCATCACTAGATACTTCTTGTTTAATTTCTGTAGCAGTTGTTTTACATTCATAATCAGTTAAATAACCATCTACAATATAGTAGTTACTAGGAGTTGTTGTTATAGTTGGTTTGTAATTAACTCCTGTAGGTTGATTCTTAATTAGGAATTGTTGTCCTGTAACAGTAAGACTTGCTTCAAACTTATCAGTTGTATCAAATAATACACTAGTCACAGACATATCAAGAACTAATTTATTATCTTCATTAGTTCCAAATACAAAGCCATTTTTAAAGTATACATATGGTTCTTGTCCATTAGATGTAGATATCTCTAAAGCTTCACCATTAACTAAAATATTATAATTGTCATTAATTGTTACATTATATTGTTTATAAATAGAATCAGCCTTAGTTACAGTTGTAACTGTACCTATAACATAATATCCATCACTATTAATAGTTACACTAGGTAAGACATTATATCCTGTATCTTTACTATCTTTAATTTGACCATTAGAATCATATAGTACATAGTTAACTTGACCGTTATTCTCAACTTTTGCAACATAATCTTCATTATAATTAATATTAGTTACATAACCATTTAATCCATAATAATCTAAGCCATCAATAACGCTAGTAGTCTTATATAAAGATGGTAAGAAATCTAGATAATTATAATCATTAATTGAGATAGTAGTTTGGTCAATTATTAATTGTCCACTATTATTAATTGAATAACTATGGCTAGTACCAGAACCTGTAGATACATAGTATTTGTTTTGACTAGAATCTACATCATTCTTATATAATACATATCCATCAATTACATATACATCTTTTTGGCTTCTTGCAACTTCACTAGTCTTCCATCTTAAAACTTCAAGATTATCTGACCAATAAGTACCGAATGAACCTAGTGGAGAGAAATCAAAGAATCTAGGAGTAACAAGCGTTAAGAATATAAACATACCAAACATTGAGTAGAATAATATTTTATGTACACTTGAGAAATTTGGTTTACTACATACATCAAATAATACCATTTCACATGTAAATGTAGCGGCTAAAACTATAATTGTAGATAAACTTGTTTGAGATATTGCAAGAGTTGATTGAAGTAGGAATACAATTAAAGATTGTACAACTACGGCTATCGCACCAGGAAGGGCTGATTTAATAACATTCGACAAGAAATGTCCTTGGAATAAATCATTATTCTTTTCAAGTACTAATACAACTGAAGGAATACCTATACAGAATAAATCAATCATAAATAATTGGTTTGTTGAAATAGGATAATATCCTTTAATTAAAGCTACTATTGCAAGTAATAAACTAAATATTGTTTTAGTTAAATATAAACGTGCTACCTTAGTAATATTGTTGATAACTCTCTTACCTTCACCTACTACGTCAGGCATAGCACTAAAGTTAGAATCAAGTAAAACTAAATGTGAAACATTACGTGCAGCTTCACTACCAGAAGCCATTGCGATTGAACAATCTGCTTCTTTTAAAGCTAAGATATCATTAACACCGTCACCTGTCATCGCAACAGTTTTACCATTTTCTTTTAGTGTCTTAACAAGTAATCTCTTTTGTGCAGGAGTTACACGTCCAAATACTGTGTACTTAGTTGCAGCTCTAACTACTTCTTTTTCACTCATTCCGTCAAGTGATACATAGTTATTTGCATTTTCAATACCAGCACGTTCTGCAATCTTACATACAGTAACTGCGTTATCACCTGAAATTACCTTAACTTCCACACCACGTTCTTTAAATGAACGAATAGTTTCTACTGCATCAGGTCTAATATTATCTTCAATTAATATTAAAGACATACAAGTAACTACACCTTCAGGAAGTTCATTATTTTCAATCTTACCATCAATATGTGCAAGTAATAGAACTCTGTAACCTTCTTCAGCATATTTAGATACATCTTCTTTAATAGTATCATAATTAGTTTTCAAGATAAATTCAGGAGCACCTAGAACATAAGTTCCTTTTTTATCAAAAGTTGCAGCTTGATATTTTCTCTTAGATGAGAATGGAATAGTCGCAACGCTCTTTAGGACTCTTGATCTACCGAAATATTTTTCAAGTGCAACACTTGTCATATTTCTATCATTTAATGCATTAAGTAGTGCACTAATTGCATATTTAGTATTTAATCCACCACAGTTCTTATATTCAACTGTAGATCTAACATTCATTGAACCATCAGTGATAGTACCAGTCTTATCTAGACATAATACATTAATTCTTGCAAGCATTTCAATACAGTAAAGTTCTTGTACTAATACATTCTTTTTACCTAAACGTGAAACACCGACCGCAAGAGTCATTGAAGTACATAGGAATAATCCAGATGGAATCATACCAACCATTGCACCAGCAGCTTTTCTTATTGATTCAGCATAAGTCATACCTGACTTAAATTGAATAGTAAATAAAGAAAGACCGATAGGAATAATGATTACAGCCATTATATAAATAATAATCTTAAGTGATTTTAATAATTCACTCTTAGGCTTCATATACTTCTTTGCACTAGTAGTTAAGGCTTCAATATAGTTGTCTTTACCAACCTTCTCAACCTTAGCCTTACAAGAACCAGATACAACAAAGCTACCTGAATATAATTCATCTCCTGGTTTTTTAACAATTGAATCAGATTCACCCGTTAAAAGAGATTCATTAACTTCAACCATACCTTCAACAACAATAGAGTCTGAACAAATTTGTTTTCCACCCTCTAGTACCATGATATCATCAAGCACTACTTCACTTACACCAATTTCAACTTTTTTAGAGTTTCTAATAGTTGTAACAGAAGGAGCTGAAATTAAAGATAGTTTATCAATAGTCTTTTTAGCTCTAATTTCTTGAATAACACCAATGATAATATTTAAAGAAATTATAAGTACAAAGATACAGTCTTTAATCGCATTTACAGAAATTAAGAATCCCGCAATAGTAAATGTTAAAATATTAAAGAATGTAAATATGTTTTGGAATAGAATTTGAGGAATAGATTTACTAGTTGATTTTGGTTTATAGTTAACAAATCCTTCAAGAATTCTTTGGTTAACCTCATCATCATTTAAACCAGTATTAGGATCAGTTTCAAATCTATCAATATAACCAGCACCAACACTTCTTTTTCTTGAGTTCTTTTTCGCAATCTTTTGACTCTTTAAAGCTTGACGCTCTTTTTCTTTATATTCATTGTCCTTATTTTTCTTTGCACGAGCTTCGCTCTTAATAGCTTCACTCATCCTCTTATCAAGTTCAGCTTTACGTTTCTTATTTAATTCTTTTTCATCTTGGGCTTTAATTTTCGCAATTTTACTATCGCTTAATTTTTTACCCTTCTTATCAAAAAAACGAGGATCAATTTCTTCTTCTACTATTTCTGTTTCTTCTTGAGTATTTAGAGTCTCTTCAGAAACAGTTTCATTTAAATTTTCATCTTCCATCTTACTAATCCTCCTTCATATTATTTATACAATCAATTGTTTTATCTATAATTTCATTCATTCTATCTAACTTATTAGATAAATATAAAAATCCAATTAAAGATTCAAACCCTGTACCTTCAAGATAATCAGCTCTTGAGATGTTTTTTCTAATTTTCGCAACACTTGAATTTCTTCCACGTTTAAAC
>CAVAIM010000004.1:0-11369 GCA_963588755.1 bacterium
CATATGAACGTGATTTACCCACTTTTTCAGCCACTTCTTTTTGATTCATATCAAGTTCTCGCATAATTTGATTATATGCCTTAGCTTCTTCAATAGCTGATAAATCTTCTCTTTGAAGATTTTCAATAAGAGCTAGTTCAATCATCTTAGATTTTTCATATTGTCTCACTATTGCAGGAATAGTTTTTAATCCTGCAAGTTTGCTGGCTCTAAAACGGCGTTCTCCGGCTATTATAATATAAGAATCACCAACTTCTTTTACAATAATAGGTTGAATAACACCATGTTCTTTAATTGAATTAGATAATTCTTTTAATTCAGCGTCATTAAAAACATATCTTGGTTGATATGGGTTTGGTTTTATTTTCTTTAAAGGTAATTCTAATATTTCCTCTTTAAAATCTGGTTCTACCACATTTTCATTAATTAGATCTTGCAAGGTTTTCTTGTTCATTCTTAATTACCTCCTTAGCTAATTCTCTAAATTGCTTAGAAGCTGATGAATGTTTTGCATATTCAACTACACTCATCCCGTAATTTGGAGCTTCCTGTGTTTTAACATTAGTAGTAATTATAGTTTTAAAAACTTTTCCCTTAAAGCATTCTTTAATTTCATTAACAATTTGCCAACTTGATTTAACTCTCTTATCAAGCATAGTACATAATATACCTTCAATATATAATGTTTTATTATTAACTTTCTTTTTATTTTGTACAACTTTAATAGTATTTAATAATTGAGTTAAACCATCAATTGCTAAAAACTGACATTGTACAGGTATAATTATACTGTCAGCTGCATATAAACTAGAGATAGTTAAAAGACCAAGGGATGGAGGACAGTCTAAAATAATATAGTCATAGTCCTTTCTCACTGGTTCAATTTTTTCACTTAATATAAATTCTCTATCAACATTATCTAATAATTTAACTTCAAGACTAGATAGTTCAATATTTGAAATAACCATTTCTACTTTACTAGTTTGTGGTTTTACAATAGCACTCTTAATTAATACATTGTCCATTATAACATTATATATAGAACTATGTGCATATCTATCAACACCTAAAGAAAGTGTAGCACTTGCTTGAGGATCCATATCAATAAGTAGGACAGATCTATTTTGTTTTACTAAGGCATCAGCTAAATTAACAGCTGTCGTAGTTTTACCTACTCCGCCTTTTTGATTTGTTATAGCTATAACTTTGGCCATATTTCCTCCTACTTAATTGGATTTTGTTTAATCTTTGCAAATGCTCTAGGATACTTTTTAGGGCATTCTTTTACTTTTTTAATAATAATTATATTTCTTTCTCCATAAGAAAAAGGAAGTTCATAATGTTTAATTTCTAAAACACTACCACCTAGAGTTTTAATTGCTTGCTCTGCTTCTTTAAGCTCTTCTTCATAGTCTTTAGACTTCATCGCAATAAACACGCCACCAACCTTAACTAGTGGCATGCATAGTTCTGCAAGCATATTTAGTCTTGCAACAGCTCTAGCTGAAACTATATCATATGATTCTCTTTTATCTTCTGCCCATTCTTCAGCTCTTGCGTGATGTGCACTAACATTATCTAAATCTATTTTTTCAACTAATTCATTTAAGAAATTAATTCTTTTATTTAAAGAGTCTACGATATCAACCGTTAAAGTATCTTCAACAATTGCACAAGGAACACTAGGAAATCCAGCTCCTGCTCCGACATCACATAATGTTTTACCTTTAACATCATAACTTGATAAAAGTAACATTGAATCTAAAAAATGTTTAATGTAGACTTCATCTTTTTCTGTAATAGCTGTTAAATTAGTATGAGTATTATAATCGACTAAAAAAGAGAAGTATCCTTCTAACTTATTTAGCATTATATCATTTAAAGTAATATTATATTTAGATACTTCTTCTTTAAAATTCATATTATTTTCCTCTTCTTAAAGTTTCAAGATATACAGAAAGTACTTGTATATCTGCAGGGTTTACACCTGAAATACGGCTAGCTTGACCTAATGTCTTAGGCATAATCTTTTTAAACTTTTCTCTAGCTTCAAGGGCTATATTATCAATATTATCCCAATCAATATTATCAGGAATAACTTTACTATCTAAAGCGTCAAGCTTTTGAGCTTGTAACTTAGCCTTCTTAATATATCCTTCGTACTTAGTTTCAATTTCAACTTGTTCTAATACCTCATCTGAATAAGGTATTTCAATTAAGTTTCTAATGTTTACAAAATCAATTTCAGGTCTCTTAATAATTTCAATAGCCTTAATAGATTCTTTTAAAGGAGATGAACCAATTGATTCTAAATAAGCATTATTTTCTTTACTCATTACTACATTATTAGTCTTTAAATATGTAGTACATTTTTCAATATCATCAATCTTCTTAACTAATCTATCATGTTGTTCCTCATTAATAAGACCAAACTTATAACCATATTCTCTTAAACGAAGGTCTGCATTATCATGTCTTAATAATAATCTATATTCAGCACGAGATGTAAGTAATCTATATGGTTCATTAGTTCCCTTTGTAACTAAATCATCGATTAAAACACCAATATAAGCTTCATCTCTATGCAAGATAAATGGGTCCTTACCTTGAATCTTAAGAGCTGCATTTATACCTGCCATTAAACCTTGACAAGCTGCTTCTTCATATCCTGATGTACCATTAATTTGTCCAGCACAGTATAAGTTTTTAATAATCTTAGTTTCTAGTGTTGGATTTAAATCTAGTGGGTTAATTGAATCATATTCAATTGAATATGAATACTTGATAACCTCACAATTTTCTAGTCCTGGAATAAGTCTAATCATCTTATCTTGAATAGCCTCTGGCATAGATGTTGAGAACTCACCTAAATATGTTTGATCCCATTCTAAGCTTTCAGGTTCTAAGAAAATTTGATGTCTATCTTTATCCGCAAACTTTAATATTTTAGTTTCAATAGATGGACAATATCTAGGTTCTACACCTGATATAACTCCACCATACATTGCAGATTCATGAATATTATCAGATATTATTTTATGTATCTCTTTATTTGTATATGTTAAATAACAAGGAATATTAACCTTCTTTATTTGATCATATCCTGGATCGAATGAGAACTTATATGGATATGTTTCACCTGGAGCTAGTTGAGATTTAGAGAAATCAATTGTACTAGCCTTTACACGAGGAGGTGTACCAGTTTTTAATCTTCTTACATCAAATCCTAGTTCTTTTAATTGTTTAGAAATACCTTTACTAGTTCTTTGATCATCTGGTCCTGATTCATGTACATTATGTCCTCTAAAAATAAGACTTGCTAAATATGTACCTGTAGTTAAGATTACACTAGTTGATGTAAAGCTCTTTTTGTCTTCACATATTACACCTTTAACTGTATCATCTTCTACAATTAAACTATCTACATAAGCTTCATATAAATCTAGATTTTCCTCGCTACTTAGATGTTTATACATCTCTTCTGAATACATTACTTTATCATTTTGACTACGTAAAGCTCTAACAGCTGGTCCCTTTGATGAATTTAACATCTTGATTTGAAGTCTTGTTAAATCAGCATTTTTACCTTGATATCCACCAAGTGCATCTATTTCTCTTACAACAACACCCTTTGCAGGTCCACCAACAGATGGATTACATGGCATTGATCCTAACATCTTTAAATTTCCACTTATAAGTAGAGTTTTTAGTCCCATTTTACTAGAGGCTAAAGCAGCTTCACATCCAGCGTGTCCTCCACCTACAACGATAATATCATAATCCATAAGAAATCACTTCCTAACATTTAGATATTTTAACATTTAAAAAATACAATGTAAAGTAAAAAAGAAAAAGGCCTAAAGCCTTAATCTACTAAATAAGCATATAATAATTCCATAGTATTAACAATACCATCTAAATGAGTACGTTCCATACCATGACTTGATGCAACACCTTGACCAATAAGTGCACCCTTACAGTCAACACCAGCTCTCCAAGCTGCACCGATATCTGATCCATAATATGGGAAGATATCTACTGTATAATTTAGATTCTTACTCTTTGCAATATTAATTAATCTTGTAGTAAGTTCATAGTCATAAGGACCACCTGAATCCTTCGCACAAATAGATACTGCAAATTCATTACCATCTAAGTCTTTTCCTACACATCCCATATCAACAGTTACAAACTCTGATATCTTAGTAGAAACTGTTGCGGCACCATGTCCTACTTCTTCTTGGTTAACAAAATATACATATGTATCGTACTTAGGTAGGACATTCTTATCCTTCATTTCTTTTAAAATACCAAGGATACCAATAACACTACCTTTATCATCAATAAAACGAGACTTTAAGAAACCTGAGTCAGTTAATACAGTCTTAGGATCATATGCAATATAATCACCATTTTGAATACCAAGTTTTAATACATCTTCCTTAGATTTAACAACTTCATCAATTCTAACAACCATAGTATCTAAGTCACGTTTAGCACTTCTAGCATCCTCAAATACATGAACAGATTCAGCCTTACATAAAATAGTACCTGAATAAGTTCTATCATCTCTTGTTAATATCTTACAATATTCACCATCAAGAGTAGGGTAACTAGGTCCTCCTACATTAGTAATGTTTAGAGTACCATTAGAATTAATAGATCTAACCATTAAACCTAGAGTATCAACATGAGCACTAGTTGCGACTGTCTTAGAGTGATCGCGACCTAGAATGAATAATTCTACATTACCCTTATTAGTTAAACGTGCAGTATAACCAAGACTTGCTAATTCATCTAAAATGATCTTATCAATCTTATGTGAATAACCTGTAGGTGAATCACATAAAAATATCTTATTAATTAAACTTTTTACATATTCAATATCCATATAATACCTCTTTAAATACTTATATAGTATAGCATATTTAAATTAGATTTGCTTCTACAATATCTACTAATTTAATAACGGTCTCATTTATATAGATATCACTACTATTAAAATATGTAATAAAACCTGAATGATATTTATAGAAACCATTATCGTAATATTTAACCATAATATACTTATTATTTCTAATTGCATATACCAACTTGTTATTAATATCTTCTTCTTGGTCTATACTTAATTCAATCTTTTCTTCTTTTAAAAAATCTAAAGTTGCGCATTCTAACGCTTCCTTATATCCCTCTAACGCATCAAATGGTTTAAAATTAACACCTTTTCTATTTACACTATTATGCATGATGACCTCCTATAAATGTATTTCTTTCTATTTGATTAGAATTCTCTAATAAACTAACTGTTCTTAAGACACTATTTTTTCCATACTTCTTTCTTATATTTACAAATGATTTTAATAATTCCTCTTCCTTATATGAAGACATATCAAAGAGTGATACTTGCCTAAAATCCTTAACTAAATTATTTGCGGCTATACATATACTTCTAATAAAGCCTTCAGGTACATGTTTAAATAAAGCTTTTAGATATTTAGATATTATAGAATATGAGTTAGTAATGATAGGTAATCTAATTGATTTATTAAAGTAATTAGAATAATTACTATAACCAATAAACAAGGTAATAATATTAGTTTTATAATTACCTTCACTAAGTTTAATAGTAAGTTCATGTGCCATTTCTACTATTATTTGACTTGCCATATCCTTAGTATAATCCTTAAATAATACTTGTCCTTCAGATAATGATTTCTTATCCCTTACTATTATAGTTTTTACTTCATTTATATTTGCAGGGTCTATTCCTCTTGAGTGATCATATATCTCTAAACCAATAACACCAAACTCCTTATATAAGACATTTTTATCACAAAGTCTTACATCATTTAAATTAAATAAACCTAAACTATTTAATCTTTGTTTAATTCTAGGTCCTATACACCATATTTTATCAATAGGTTCTACTTTTCCTATCAGTTCACTAAAGTTTTCATAATTCACTTCACCAATTTCCTCTTTAGAATGTTTAGATAAAATATCTAATGCTACTTTAGCTTGAAACATATTCTCACCAATTCCAACTGTTACTGTTAACTTTGTTTCATTATAAACATATTCCTTAATCTCTTTAGCAAGCTCATACCAACTCTTTTGATAATAGTTTTTATAAGGATCTAAATTGATGAATCCTTCATCAATTGAATACATAAAAATATCCTCACTTGAGAAGTAATGAAGATAACAAGTGTATACTTGTGTACTTGCTTCTATATATTTAGCCATTCTTGGTTTTGCATAAATTATTGGGATATTTCTTGGCAATTCATAAGCTCTAGCTCTACTAGATACACCAAGACTCTTTAAATATGGTGTAGCCGCAAGACATATTGTACCTTTACTTCTTTCTATGTCACATACTACTAAAGGAGTTTTAAATGGATCTAAACATCTTAACGCACATTCAACTGAGGCATAAAATGATTTTAAATCTATACACATATACACTTTTATCACCTTCTTTTATTTAGATGATAAAATTTAAACTAACATTATGGATGTAATATTAAAATAAAGAAATAAAAAATCAGCAGCCTATTAAAACTGCTGAAATAATAAAATATTTAACATTAATGAATATTATAAGTGACAATTTTCATATTTCCGATACAAATACGCCCTTTATTTCTATCTGTATTAGGAGTCTCTTTATGTGCAATTATTCGAATGGAATATACACCCTCGACAAAATCGCAAGTAAATTCTTTTTGTTCCTCTCTTTTAGAAGATAATTTAGAGCTCAAAATATCATAATAATTATTCCAATTACCATTAGAATCTAAATATTGAATATAGGCATAATCACCTTGAGATGGATATAAATATTCACTAGAACTCCAATAGGATAAATTAACACTATATTCATATATAGGCAAGTTAGAAGTGATTTCTAGATACGCATCTCCCGCGTCATATCTATTAGGTGATAAGTTGATGAATTCATTTTCTATATAACCGCATCTTAATCTTCTTGATTCTAAGCTCAAATCTTCAATATTAAGAGTAGAAGACTTAATTCCTTCATTTTCAAAATAATATCTTTGATCGAAGTTCCAATCACTAGCCTTTATTTCATATACATTTTGTTCAATTCTAGACTTATATCCCTTTAATGTCATAGCACTACCTTCCATTATATCTGACCAATCATCAGCGGTAATACCTACTCCTATTGGTCCAAATGAAATTGAAATAGAATCAAAAAGCAAATTACGATTATGAACATATACTGGTTGAACTTCAGTAGTATCTGTTGCAACTATATAATAATCTCCAGTTACTTTAGTGTTATCATATACGATGTTAACACCCTTATTGATGGATGATGTAAATCCTCCAGGAAAAGTATAATATACTCCACCATTACTAAAAGAATAGTTTGGGGATAATTCATTAATCACATTACCATATGTTGGATTCGATGGATCATTTTCCATGTAAATTGTATATGGAGTACAACTTTCTCCTTTTGCTTGATACTTGTCAATATTAAGCGTAACTGAGTTTTCACCATGTCTAATTATTAAATCATCTTTTTTATTTATCTTAAACGCTTTTTGTTGTTCAGTTGTAGTAACTATATGATAAACTATAGAACCATCATAAAAACCTAATGCATAAGCTTTAGTTATAAATTTGATATAGCCTTTATTATGAAGATATTCTTGTGTTTGAGTATCATTTAAACTTATAGTTTCAATATCATTTTTAATATATTTTTCATCAAATTCAACATATTCCTCTTGAACGTATACATCTAATGAATTAGATGCTTCAATTAAATCAATATCATATGTATTAAACAATGAAACTACCTCATCATTATTTACCAAATTAGATTCATCATTATGCCATGAAATTTGTTTTATACGATTATTTGTTTCAATTTTAATATTAGTATTTACTGCATTAACGTAATTAACATTAAAACTCATACCTAAACTTAGAGTTAAAAGTGCTCCAGCCACAAATTTATTCATCGTCATCACCTCCTTTATGATTTAATTTATAAAGTATAATACAACCAAAGAAAGCAATTTCGATAAATATTAGTGGTGAGTAAATTATAACTAAGGCACCTGTACTAAAAGTTTGAAGAATGATCCAAATGACCAAATCAAAAATCAAAAGAAAAATAAATAATAAGAATTCTTTCATATACTTCTCCTAGTAATAATATTTTACATTGTTAATTATAGTTCAATTAGTTTATATCATCAACTTTTAAATTCAAATATTAACCATTTAATTTTTATTCATAAATATCTAAAAAATCAGCAGCCTATTAAAGCTGCTGAAATATTGTTTTATTTATTCCATTTCCAATTTTTAACTTCGTCGATATCTTCACCATAATCATCAATATGTTGTTTATGATATACTAAAGTATCGCGCATCTTTTGGATTAAGTAAGCTTTCTTATCACCTAATCCTTGGATAGCATTTAATGCATCAATTACAAGATGGAATCTATCAATCTTGTTTTGTACACGCATATCAAATGGAGTAGTGATTGAACCTTCTTCTTGGTATCCTCTTACATGTAAATCACGATTATGTCTTCTATAAGTTAATTCATGAATTACTGTTGGATAACCATGGAATGCGAAAATGATAGGTTTATCTTTTGTGAAGATTGTATCATATTCTGCATCAGTTAATCCGTGAGGATGTTCTTGAGATGGTTTTAATTTAAATAAGTCAATTACGTTTACAAATCTAATCTTAAGTTCTGGCATATTTTCTCTTAAGATTGATGTAGCTGCAAGTGCTTCAAGTGTAGGAGTTTCTCCACAACCAACCATAACTACATCTGGTTCACCATCTTGGTCATTACTTGCCCATTGCCAAATAGATAGACCTTGTGAACATTCAGCTACAGCTTCTTCCATTGATAACCATTGTGGACGTGGGTGCTTACTAGCTACAATAGTATTAATGTAGTTCTTAGTCTTTAAGCAGTGATCCATAGTACAAATTAATGTATTACTATCAGGTGGAAGATAAATTCTTGTTACATCTGGCTTTTTCGCAACCATATGGTCAATGAATCCTGGGTCTTGGTGTGTGAATCCGTTATGGTCTTGTTGCCAAACTGTTGAAGATAAAATTAAGTTAAGTGATGCAATAGGAGCACGCCATGATAATTGGTTACAAATCTTTAACCATTTTGCATGTTGGCTTACCATTGAGTCAACAATACGCATGAACGCTTCGTATGATGCAAAGAATCCATGACGACCAGTTAATAGATATCCTTCAAGCATACCTTCACATTGATGTTCAGATAACATTGAGTCCATTACACGACCATTTGAAGCTAGGTGATCATCATTTTCTAACAATTTAGAATCCCACATTCTATCAGTAACTTCAAATACCGCATTCAATCTGTTAGAGGCAGTTTCATCTGGTCCAAATACTCTAAAGTTATCAGGATTCATCTTAACTACATCTCTAATATAGTTACCTAAGTTAGTCATATCTTGACTATCTTTTGCACCATGAGATTCAATATCATATGCATAAGATCTAAAATCAGGTAGACGTAAATCTTTTAATAACTTACCACCATTAGTATGTAAGTTAGCAGAAATTCTATGTCCATAACGTGGAGCTAGTGCTTTTAATTCAGGGGTTAATTTACCATCTTCAGTAAATAATTCTTCAGGATGATAACTTCTTAACCATTCTTCAAGTAAACCTACATGTTCAGGCTTTGACATATCAATAGGTACTTGGTGAGCTCTCCAATACCCTTCAACTTGTTTACCATCAACAAATTTAGGACCAGTCCAACCCTTAGGAGTACGAAGTACAATCATAGGCCAAACTTTTGGTGATAAATCATGCTTAACTCTAGCTTCTCTTTGATTCTTCTTAATCATCTTATAAGCTTTTTCTAAAGCTTGAGCCATAGTTTGGTGCATTACAAATGGTTCTGAACCTTCAACGAAAATAGGTTCATATCCTAATCCTTTGAAATAATCTTCAAGTTGTTTATGAGGAATACGTGATAAGATAGTAGGATTTGCAATCTTATATCCGTTCAAGTGTAGGATAGGTAATACAGCACCGTCAGTTACAGGGTTAATAAACTTATAACCTTGCCAACCTGTTGCAGCTGGACCTGTTTCAGCTTCTCCATCACCAACTACACAACAAGTAATAAGATCAGGGTTATCAAGTACACTACCAAATGAGTGAGATAGTGAGTAACCAAGTTCTCCACCTTCATGAATTGAACCTGGAGTTTCAGGTGCAACGTGAGATGAAATACCACCTGGGAATGAGAATTGCTTAAACAATTTCTTCATTCCTTCTTCATCTTCAGAAATATTTGGATATACCTCTGAATATGTTCCTTCTAGGTAGGCGTTTGCTACAAAGAAATTACCACCATGACCAGGTCCTGAGATATAAATCATTTCTTGGTCGTATTTCTTAATAATTCTGTTTAGATGACAATAAATAAAGTTTTGTCCTGGTACTGTTCCCCAGTGTCCTACGATTTTCTTCTTAACATCTTCTCTCTTAAGAGGTCTCTTTAAAAGAGGGTTGTCAAGTAAATATAATTGTGCAGCAGATAAATAGTTAGCTGCATTCCAGTACTTATTAGTAAGTACTAATTCTTCTTCTGTTAAAGGTCCTTTAACATTCTTTTCCATAAATTAATCTTTCCTCCTTTTCTTAGAATTAGTTACATTATATTATTGTAACTTTTCTAAAATTTTTGCAGTTCTTTCGTTTCCAATCATAACTAAATCAGCAAATAATTTTAATCCTTCTTCACAAGTGAATCTAGGAGCCTTATGTTCAAATAATGTATTAATGTCATTATTTATAAAGATAACACGCTCTTGTTGAGCTTCAGATACATTTCTTCTAACGCTACCATCTTGCATGCTAAGAACAGCATTAATTTCTTCATCACCAACATTTAAAATGTTATTTAATCTAACACTTAATTCTTTTGTTTTAGCACCAAATAAATCATCAGTACCAAAAGTGTTTGCAAACTTTTCGAATGCTTCTTCTGAATAAGGTACAAATGCAACATTGTTATAAGATACTCTGTCAAACTTAGCTTCAATTAAAGAACCAATCTTTTCATAAGTTCTATTAACACTGTCAATTAAGCTAGATACTGTATCTTCTTCAGACTTGTATCCATATTGAGTATCAATTCTTGATGAACGGATAATTACAGCTTCATTTCCTTTTAAGAAAATATAGAATGGAGCTTGAAGTCCATTAGGTAATTGTTCATTTTGTTGTCTTACTTCGTATCCTGATAATGCTTCTTTTACTTTATCAATATTGTTGATTAAAGAACTAAAGTTACCGAA
>CAVAIM010000004.1:11379-18616 GCA_963588755.1 bacterium
TTTAAATTCCTCATTTCTTGATTTTTAATCTATTTAGTTTTGATACATTTTCAATTATATCATATTTTAAATATTAAAAAAGCGCTTTCTTTCAATTTTCTTAATTTTATTATGACTATTTTTCTAGTTTTTTACATTTTTAGCACTACGCTTTTTCAACATTCTTCGTTTTTCACATTAATTTCACACAAAGGAGTATATTATCTATACTCCCCTTTAGTGTATATTATTTAGTTTTCTTTAATAATTCTTCTCTTAAAGCTTCATATCCTGGTTTATTTAAAAGTGCAAACATATTCTTTTTATACTCTTCAACACCAGGTTGGTTGAATGGATTAACACCTAAAGTGTAGGCTGATAATGCACATGCAAATTCAAAGAAGTAAACTAGTGAACCAAAGTTATATTCATTAATTTCTTTAATATCTAATCTTAAATTAGGAGTACCACCCTTAGTATGAGCTATACTTGTACCCTTCATAGCCATCTTATTTACATAATCCATTGTTTTACCACTTAAGAAGTTTAGACCATCTAAGTTAGCCTCATCTTCTAAGATAGTTAAATCATGTTCCGGAGTTTCGACATTAAGTACTGTTTCAAAGAAATGTCTCTTACCATCTTGGATCATTTGACCTAATGAATGTAAATCTGTTGAGAAAGATACACTAGATGGATAAATACCTTTGTGATTCTTACCCTCTGATTCACCAAATAATTGTTTCCACCATTCTGCAAAATAGTTTAATCTAGGTTCATAGTTAACAAGTAATTCTACATCATATCCTTTTTTATAAAGAACATTTCTAATAGCTGCGTAGATTACTGCTTCATTTGAAACACTCTTTTGTTGACATAATAGTCTTGTTTCATTTGCACCCTTCATGATTTCTTTAATATCAATAGAAGCGCACGCAATAGGAAGTAGACCTACTGCAGATAATACTGAGAAACGACCACCTACATCATCAGGTACAACAAATGTTTCATATCCTTCATTAGTTGCAAGTGTCTTAAGAGCTCCCCGAGCCTTATCTGTAGTCGCAAAAATTCTATTTCTTGCTTCTTCCTTACCATACTTTTCAATTAAAGCTTTTTGAAGAACACGGAAAGCAATTGCAGGTTCAGTAGTAGTACCTGATTTAGAAATTACATTGATTGAGTAATCCTTATCTTTTAAGTAATCTAGTAATTCTGATAAATATGTAGATGAAATTTGATTACCTACAAATATTACTTCTAAACCTTTATTGTTGAAATATTTCTTAAATAATTCAACAGCACATTTAGCACCAAGATAAGATCCACCAATACCAATTGAAAGTAAGACATCAGAATTAGCTTTAATCTTTTCACTAGCCTTTAAAATTCTGTCAAATTCTTCTTTGTCATAGTTTGCTGGTAAATCAAGCCAACCTAAGAAGTCGTTTCCTGCTCCTTCTCTTGACATTAAAACATCAAAACTATTTAAAGTTTCATTTATAGATTCATCAAGTTCTTCTTTTGATACAAAACTTAATACATTTTCATAATCTAAATTTAAATTATTCATAATTTCTCCCTTATTTATTAATGCACATAATATATACTAAAGTACCTAGGGCACCTACTAAAAATCCTACAATAATACCCCAAAATACTTCTTTTGGTTTATGTCCTAGTAATACCTTAAGTTCTTTATTATATCCTACACTATCTTTTAGTTCTTTAGGTTCATTTTCCATTATCTTATTAAGCATTTTAGCATGTTTTCCAGCCTCATATCTTACGCCCATCGCATCGTATATAACTACACTCGCAAAAGCTAATGCTATCGCAAAATCATAGCCAATACCATGTTCATAATAAGCCTCTAGTATACCAAGAGATGTTACTAGTGAAATCATAGTAGCTGAGTGACTTGATGGCATACCTCCAGTAGACCAAAAAGCACCACCACAAAATCTCTTCTCTTTTAGCGAGTTGTATACTACCTTAGCTGATTGAGCAGCACCCATTGCTACAAATGCACAAATAATAATGCATATAACTCTATATGTTGTTTGTACGCTTATTTCTAAAATCATTATTTAACTTGCTCCACACCGATAACAGAAGGTACAGAATCAATTAACATAGCTTCAATTCCTTCTTTGATATCCATATCAATCATACCACAATCAGCACAAGCACCAATAATCTTTAAATAAACAATTCCGTCTTTAAATTCTACAAACTCTATATCTCCACCTTCAGCGTTCATATAAGGTCTGCACTTATCAAGTACTTCTTTAATTGCATATATATCTTCATCTAAACTCATAATATCACCTTAATTCTTATTTGAATAATTAGAATAGCTATTACTGAAAACCTTAGTAGTTTGTTTATTATCAAAGCTTCTTGAACCAAACTTGTTTGGCTTACCCTTCTTCTTCTCTTGTTTCTTATCAAGTTCGATTTCACGTGCTAAATCTTCAGGTAACTGATATAAGCTTACACCTGAATACTTATTTACATCAAAATAAATATGTGCTTCTTCTTTAGCACTTGTTTCAAGCTTTAGGGTATCCTTATCAAAGTTTTCTTGTTCCATTGTCTCAATAACACCAAATGGTTTAGTAATTTCTTCAGTTTCTTTTTCTTCCTTATGCACATTATAAAACTCTTCATCTACTCTTTTAAGTATTGTATAAGGACATAAGAAATTACAAGATTCAATTACATAATCAATAATAGTATCACTCTTAGAAAAACCTTTGATACGCATTTTTTCATCCGCAATATCTAATACTAAATATTCATATTTATCATATATTTCTTCAATATAGTGTTCTTCAAATAGAGTTTGGTTATAAGCTCCTCTTACATTCTTAAGCACCATATAGAAACCTTTATTAGTTTTTATTACCATATAATCACCTAAATTATAATAACACTTTAATCAGATTCAATCAAAAGTGTTGCCTCACAAGATATACCTTCATTTCTTCCAATATATCCTATTTTTTCACCAGTAGTAGCTTTAATAGATACATTATCAATACTAGTTTCTAAGATATCTGCTACATTTTGTCTAATCTCTTCTCTAATAGGTGAGATTTTAACTTTTTCTGCAAAAATCATCACATCAAGATTAATTAAATGATATCCTTTGTCACGAACCATCTTGTAACATTCTTTTAATATTACTTTACTATCCATATTTAATGTACTATCAGCTGTATCAGGAAAATGAGTACCTAAGTCACCTAACGCAAGACTTCCTAAGAATGCATTAGCTATCGCATGAAACACAACATCTGCGTCTGAGTGTCCCGCAAGTCCTAGCGGATAATCAACCTTTACTCCACCAAGTATTAATTCTCTACCACTCTCAAATCTATGAGTATCATATGCATTTCCTATACGAATCATTAAAATTCCCCCTTTAATATATGTTCTACTATTTTTAAATCATACATAGTAGTAACCTTAAAGTTATAGTCGTCACCTAATATTTTTTCTATCTTGATATCCATGTTTTCCATTCCTGAAATATCATCAGTAGTAGATAAGTTATTAGTATCAAGGAATAATTTAGTTAAACCACCTTGAGGTGTTTGTACTGAAATAAGCGTTGATCTATCAAGTGTTTTATTATCAAGAGTTCTTATAGTATCTTTAACATTATTATAAACATAATAAGCTTCTGCCTTAGAATCTAGACACTTACGTATAATATCATCACTTACTAATACTCTAGCTGAATCATGAATTAATACTCTATCAGTTTTAACCACTCTTAATGCATTCATTACGGATTCATTTCTAGTTTTACCACCCTTAACTACTCTAATAGTACTAGGTACTTCATTTAAAACCTCGCTATAGTCAGCTTCACTAGTAACTAGAATAATATCTAAATCATACTTTAAAAATTTATCTAATACATATTGATATAACTTACGTCCATTAACGCTATGCATCATTTTATTATAATTTAGACCACATCTAGTACCAGATCCTGCCATCAACAAAATTAGTGTTTGCATAAGCCTACTCCCTACTCATAATAATTATAGCACTTACCTTCATTCTTTGCGCGCTCTATTGCCTTAGTCGCATTCTTTACAATAAAGTGTGCATCAGCTGCTAATTTATTATTTGAAACTCCAATATAAGTATTTACAATAATCTTAACACCACTATAAGTACAGCTTGCATGAGTTAACATACCCTTATCAAGACTTTGTTTTAAGTGAATCATTTTCTTTCTATCGTATACTATAAAGCCAAACACTAATCCATCAAGACGGTAGATCTTAGAATTGTCTACAAAGGCTCTCGCAAACTCTAAAATATAGTCAGCCATAACTTGAGAACCAGTCATACGTGAATATTTTTCATTTATATCTTTAATATTAGTAAAGTTAACTAATACAAATTCAAAAGGAGTATTACCAAGCTTTGTAATATCGTTAGCTAAGGTATTATAGTCAGAACACTTATCTAAGATATTAATACCAGTTTTAGAATAGATATCATTACTCTTTGTAATAACCGCAACTATTTCAGTTTCACTACCATATATCTTCTTACCAGATTCATTAATATATACATAATCATATCCATCTTTAAAACGATATTTAATATCATAACTAGGGTTATTTGGATTTAATTTAGCCTTAATATCTCTCACAGAAGCTAAATCCTCAGGATGAATTCTTCTTTCAAAATCATCAAGAGATATTGAGTTTCCCGCAAATTTAAGTGATTCAACTAATTGATCATTAGCCCAAATAGATTTAGCTTTAATATTATAGAAATATGCACAATCAGTACCTTTTTCAAGTAATGAAACGAAACGTAGTTTATTCATTTCAAGTTTTTCATTCTTTTCACTTATTGCTTCATTCGCATAATTAATTTCTTCATGATTCAATGAATCACCATATAATATATGACCTTTATACTTTTCATTTTGATATATAGGTTTATCAATTAAATTTAATACTGTATTGTATCCATTAGAATCCAAACACTTAATTTCATAATGCATTTCTTCGCCATTTTTTAGTTGACTAAACACATTACTTATATCATGAATACTTTTACCATTAATATAGATATTAGTATATTCACTATTTAATACAGTTATAAAATCATTTCCCTTTAATTCTTTTTCTTGCTTCTTTAAAAAGTGAGAAAATCCACTAGACGCATTAACTATCTTATTTTGTTTATTTAAATATGCAAAATAAAACTGTTTATTAACACAATCTAGATACTTAGAATTAATCTTTTTAGCTAGTATTGAAATATAAATAGAATTAAACATTATAAATCCTAATACTACAATTAAAAGTGGAAGTACATAGACAATAATTACATTTGCATATTCATTTATTCTATCAATAAAAGCTATAACTAGTACTATAAAAAATGTAATTATAGATACTAAAATAAATTTAAACTTTGAAAGTTTTTCTCTTTCAAAGCCTTCTCTAATAATGGTTGCGAGTACTGTAATAGAAAGTATTAGAGCACATATAGGTAAAATATATTTTTCCATTATTTTACCTCAATATATAAATGTGCTAAATAAACTAAACATAGCGCAATTACAATACTTAATAGAGTCCAAATGATAACCATTAATACAGGGTGTCTACGCTTAGTACTCTTACTTCCTTGTTTAGCGTTATTATCATTAGTTGATAAATCATAACTTAATAGTACACTAAAAGGATTAATTAAAAATTCAAGAATTGATAATAAAAAAGTTTTGAATCTCATATTTCACCTCTATAAGTATAACTCTAAATATTCATGTAATTTATTCGCATCGTTTGCTTCCGCCATCATACCATTATATGTAATTGATATACTACCTGTTTCTTCTGATACACAAATAGTAAGTGAGTCAGTTACTTCTGATATACCAAGAGCCGCTCTATGTCTTGAACCAGTAGTTTTATCAATATCTTCACCATGATTAGTTAGAGTATAATAAGCACCTGCACAACGAATTCTATTACTTCTAATAATTACTGCACCATCATGTAGTGGAGTATATGGAGTAAATATATTAATTAGTAATTCTTTAGATACCTCTGAATCAATAGTAATAGCCTTAGATGCATATTGATCTAAGGAATTATGTTTTTCAATTGTAATTAAGGCACCAATTCTTTTCTTAGATAAATATGTGCACGCATCAATTATTTCATTTACTGTCTTAATTGAATTACTAGTTAGAGTTAAATTATTTTTCTTATTCTTAAATTCGAATTCTTTCTTAATCTCTTGATTGAATAATATTACTACAAAAATAGGATAAACCATTAATAGATAATAATATATTTTAGAAGATACTAGTAAATCAAATTTAATTGATAGTAAGTATAAACCTACTATTATTACATATACAAACGCAACTAATATAATTTTTTTATTTTTTAATGCAATTTTTAAAATAAGTGTAACTATAAATAACACTAAATACGCATCTAAAAACCAAGTCCAATATTCTTTAATAAAGCTCATAAAAGATAGAACCATAAAATCACCGCCTATCATTAAATATTATATCAAATAAATTAATTAAGTAAAAGAATTAACAATTCTATTTGTATATTTATAATTTATAATTATAATACTTTTAGGTGATATTATGCAAAAAGCTATACTAGTCTCACAAGGCGCTGATCTAAATACTATTAATAATTCTTTAGATGAATTAAATAATTTACTTAATACTATTAATATTTGTGAGTCTGAAAGATTTATTCAAAAATTAAATAAACCTAATAATAAGACATATTTAGGTCCTGGTAAGATAGAGGAATTAGTTCAAATAGTAACCATTGAAAAGCCTGATTATGTAGTATTTGATGATGAACTTACTCCTTTAATGTTATTTAACTTAGAAAAAGTTATTGAAGTTCCTATATTAGACAGAACTAGTGTTATACTTGAAATATTTAAACTTGAAGCGTCTTCTCCTTTATCTAAACTTGAGGTAGAACTTGCAAGTCTAAAGTATATGTATCCTCGTATTGAATCATTAAGTGATGATATTACATTTGATAGACAAGGTGGAGTAAATAATAAGGGTAAGGGTGAAACTAAGTTAGAACTTGATAAGAGAATGCTTCAAAATAAGATAATTAATACCGAAAAGAAAATTGAAGAAATTAAGAAGCGTACTATCTTAAATCAAAATAAAAGAAGAAAAGATAATATTAAAAATATAGCTTTAGTAGGTTATACTAAT
>CAVAIM010000005.1:0-12029 GCA_963588755.1 bacterium
GCAGATGTTGCACTTATTGTTGATGAAGAAGTAGTATCAACTCAAAGTATTGAACTAGTAGAAGATACTCCTACAGCTTATTCATTTGAAGTTCAAGATATTGCAAGCTTTGCAAACTACGAAGTAAGAATTACTAGTGATGACGCTAATAAATTAGATAATAGTTATAAGGTATATAATTTAGTTCTTGAACATAATTACAAAGCTTTAATTGTATCTAGCCAACCTTTCTATTTCCAAGCTTTATTAGAATCATATGGTAAGATTGAAGAAACAACTACAATTGATTACAAAGAATATAAAAATGGTAATTATACAGGTTATGGATTATATATCTTTGATACTAACTCATGTCCTGAAAACTTACCAACTGATGGTACTATATGGATTTGGAATCTAAAACAAAGTATTACTGATTCAGGTTTCTCATATCTTGATACAAATTCTTCAACTAGTGGATATACTCTAGAAAAAGAAACTGTATATGGAGAAGAAAAAGACTTAATTAGTGATTATATTGATGCTGATTCATATAAGATGGTTACTCAAAACTATAACCTATATTCTATTAATAAGAATTTCAAAACATTATTCTCAATTGATTCTTATCCAGTAATCTTCACTGGTTCTACTCAAAATCAATCAAAGAATAGATTAATTGTGTTTGGTTTTGATATTAGAGGTACAAACCTTGCGATGAACTATAATTCACTTAGAATGTTTAATAAGATGTTAGATTATTCATTCCCTACAGTTGTAGATAGTAATACTACTGTAGCTGGTGAAGAATTAACATATAACGTTGTAAGTGGTGTTAAGAATATAAGATTATATTCTCCATCAGGTACAGCTACTTACCTTAGCACTAATTCATCTATTGGAAGTGTTATTCTAGATGAGGTTGGTACTTATGTATTTGAAATTACAAATACTAATAATGTAGTTAGTCGTATTAATGTATATTCAAGTTTCCCTGAAAAAGAAAATGAGAGTTCTGAACAAGAATTAGTTGCTTCTATAACAGGTGAACAAACTAATGAATATCGTAATTCATACTATAGTTTAGTTACTACATTTTTTGTTATATTATTAATAATATTTATTGCAGATTGGATGGTATATTGTTATGAACAACATCAACTTTTCTAATCCCTGGGCTTTATTAGTAGGACTTGGTATACTTATTGTAGCATTCCTTGCATTCTTCCTACTTATTAAGAAAGATGGATTTAATTTTCATAACATTGCCTCTTTAGTAATACATGCATTTATTATTGTATTTATTACTATTGCAATGTCTGGAATGACTTTAGAATTAAATGTTACCGAAACTGATGTTTATGTACTTGCGGATTGTTCTTATTCGTCTAAACGTAATCTATCAGTTATCGACTCAAAAATTAAAGATTTATCTAAGAACTTACCACATAACACTAAACTAGGTGTTATTGCGTATGGTAAAGATTATGAAGTAGTATGTAATTTAGGTTCTAAGTTTGATACAGTATCTAATACTACAGTAGATGATACTCAAACAAATGTAAGACCAGCACTTGAATATGCATCTAAGAATTTCAAAGATGATGCGATTAAACGTATTGTAATCATTACTGATGGTCTAGAAACAAGTAATGAATCAATTTCAGGTGTTATTTCAAACTATGAAGACTTAGGTATTCATATTGATGCAATCTTCTTAGATAACACATTAAAAGATGATGCATATGAATATCAAGTTTCATCTGTTAAATATAATACAACTACTTATTTAAATACAGCTGAAGAAGCAGTTGCAACTATTGAATCAAATCAAGCTGTTGAAAATGTTTTAGTTAAACTTCAAAATGAACTTACAACAATTGAAACTCAAGAAGTTTCATTAGTTAAAGGTACTAACAAAGTAACATTCAACCTACCTACTGATACTCAAGGACATAAAGTTTATACAATATCAGTAAGTGATAATAATGACTATGAATGTGATTTTAATCCTAACAACAATGCATATACATTTACTCAAGAAGTAAGTAATAAGATTAGAGTTCTTTTCTTAAGTAATGATACTGATAAAGGTGAAACAGAACTTGAAAACTTTAAGAAGGTATATGATAGTACTACATATGAAATAACTTCATATGTTAATGATGATTCTAGTGTTCCTACTTTATTAGATGATTTATGTAAGTATGATGAAATTATATTAGATTCATTTAATGTTGGAGCAGATGATTTTAGAGATCAAGCTAAAACATTCATGACTAACTTGAATTTAGCAGTTTCTGAATATGGAAAAACACTTCATACCTTTGGAAATACTTATATTCAAAACTCTACCGGTGATGATGAATTAAAAACTTTAGGAGATATGCTTCCTGTAAATTTCGGAAATACAGGTGAGACTAAGAGTTATACAATATTAATTGATATTTCTAACTCAATGCTTAACACTTCTCATTTAGCTATCGCAAAACAAGCTGCATTAAAACTTTTAAATTTACTTAGTGATTCAGATTATTTCACTATTATTGCACTTTATGGTAATAACCAAATAATTGCACAAGGTAACGCTACCCAATCTAATATATTAAAAGCTGGAGATGCAATTGATGAACTTAGTGGTAAACAAGGTACTAATCTTCAAGGTGCTTTAACATATGCTTATGAGATGATGTCAGCTAGTACATTTGAAAATAAAAAGATAATGTTAATATCTGATGGTCTAGACTATTCTAATGGTGCACAAGGTCAAATTGATGAACTTAAATCATTAATTAAAACATATGTAAATATGAATATCTATACAGATATGATTTTGATTAATGAAGATTGGGTTGAAGGTGGAGCTAATGCGTCTGAAAACTTTAATATGGCTAATGCGATTAAAGCTTGTGCTGATGCAAATCACAATGGTGGTAATGTAACTAAGATTGTTACTGAAGAAGAAGTTAATGGTGCTAAGTTTGGTGAAATTACTCAAATTGAAACTGATGTTGAAAGAACAAGCTCTGGCTTTACAGTTTCAATGAAGAATAAAAATAGTGAAGTTCTTGGTGGTAATACTGTTACAAAGAGTGTTACAAAGTTCTATGCTGCTAAAGCTAAGTCAAGTGCAAACACTATTCTTACAGTAAGAGATAAAGGTGTAGAATATCCACTTTATTCAACTTGGAACTTTGGAAATGGTTCTGTTACTTGCTTTACTACTAACTTTGAACAATATTCAAAGGATAAAGCAAATTCGGAATACAAGTTCGTATCAAACATTGTTCCTACTTATACTCCAACTAATCAAACTAGTGCTCCTTACATGATGAGTGTAGAAAATGAAGGTAGTACAGTTAATGTAACCTTAACAAGTGAAACAATAAGTCCTAATGCTTCTATCTATCTAACTGTTAGAAGAGGTGGAGATAATATTGGAGAATTTAAATTCAGTGCTAATACAACTAATTACTTTACATCATTTGAAATTAATGAGGTTGGTACTTATAGACTTACAATGAATTTTAATAATGTATCTATTACTCAATATTATACATTATCATATTATGAAGAATATGATGCATTCCAAGTATCTGATTCAAGTTTCTTATATAGTTTAGTTACATCAGATGGTAATGTTGTAGAAGATGGTAATCTAGTAATTAATAATGATAATTTAAATGTTATTAAATATAGATATACATTTGCACCATTAATGATGATTCTATCAGTTATCTTATTCGTTTGTGATGTAGCAATCAGAAAATTGAAATGGCAAGATATTAAGAGTTTATTTAAGAAAGGCAAGATGGTGAAATAACATGAAAAAGTTAATAAGATTAATCCCTCTTGCAGCTATAGCTCTAACTTTAGTATCTTGTGGAGAAATAGTAGATCCTAATACTAATGACAATACTTCAGAGACTACTAAGACCACTGATAAGAGTGATGATAATAAAGAAACAATTGAATATAAGATTTCAGTAATGGTTGCAGGAACTGAAAACAAGTATCCTGGTAATGGTAAACTTCAAATTATTTTACAAAATAATAAGAGTACTATTACAGCTGATTTGGATGCAAATGGAGATGCAATCATTAAAGCTCCTGAAGGAGAATATTATGCAAGACTTTCTGGTGCACCAGGAGCCTATGTATACAATCCTAATGAAACAATAGTTAATACTCAAAATAGAGAAGGTATTATAAATCTATATACTAAAGCTAAAGTTACTGGTGGTAAGGGTACAGATTTATATACTAATGTTTATACAATTGATAATCTAAATAAGTTTGAAGTAGGAACTTCTTATTACTATCAAACTACTATTAAGAGTCAAAGTGATGTAGTATATTATCAATTTAAACCTAGTGTTGCAGGAACATACAAGATTGAATCTTGTGTAAGTATGTATGATAACTTAATTAATCCTAAGGTTTTAAAATATTATGCAGGTCCTGTAGCCTCAGGTTTCTTAGACAGCGAAATAGATAAAGGTGGACAAACTATTGAAGGTGGATTCACTAAGAACTTCGCATTCACTGTCTCATTTGCTGAACGTCAAATAGGTAATGTACAAAAGTTTGGTATTAAAGCTGATGTAATGGCTGGATTACAAAACTATCCTGTAGACATTACATTTAAGATTACTTATGTAGGTGATGCTGAACAATCTTATGTATATAGAGAAATTAAGTATGCAGAAGATATTTACTATAAGAGAGATTCAGATGGTAATTATTTAACAGATTCAGATGGTGATTATATTATTGAATATGAAAAAATCTCTGAAGGTGCAAGTGAACACTTTAATGTAAGTTATGATGATACTCATAACACAGCATTCTTTAATAAACTATTATTTGGTAATGAATTCTCTCAATCTTCATTAACAAATTACTATTATAAAGCTAGATATTCATTAAATGAAAATGGTGAATATGTGCTTGATCCTACAGGGGACTATGTTCGTAAAGCTCAATTACCTATTTCAAGTGGTACTAGTTATACTGAATGTGCTAACTATGAACGTATGATAAAGAATGGTAAAACTGTACTTGATGTTAAAGAATGTTTCTTAAACTCAAAAGATGGTATCTGGTATATGTGGGCTGATGAAGCACATACTAAAGCTTATAGATTATTTACAACATTTAGTGGAACTACTAAGTATCTAGAACAACCTATTGATCACCTTGAAGATGAAGGTGGAAAGGGTGTATCAAGTGTTGCAACTAATAGATACACTGAAGATGGAACGAGAATAATTGAAAATTACAAACGTCTTGTTGAAGCAGAGTTAACAGATTGCGAGAACTCTGGTGGAAGAGTTTGTGTAACTGATGAAATTAAAAATGTACTAAATATCATATCTAATAATAACCAATACTTCTTTGATGGTAAGGGTTGGTGTGAACAAGATGGTACATATGCTGATGAAGATAGCCAATGGTTATTTGCATGTGGCTTCTATACAGATGTAATTTTTGACGCAAGCTATTTTAATTAATAAATATTTGAGCAATTATATTGTTATTTGAAATTAAATTATATATAATTGCTTAAGTATGAAATATTACAAATTTTAAATTTTGATAAAGGAGAAAAAACTTATGAAGAAGTTTATTAAGGTACTTGCAACTGCTTGTGTAGCAACAAGTTTAATTGCAGTTACTTCATGTGGTAATACAGATAATCCTTCAAGTAGTGAAACAAAACCTAGTGATTCTAGTTCAACTACTGGAAAAGATGATGAAAGTACTGCTACATATAAAGTTAATGTAAAAGCTTTAAGTGGTTATCCTGTTAAGGATGCAGTTGTATCTGTTCAAATTGATGGTAAATATAAAGATTTAACTACTGATGAATATGGTGTTGCAACATTCAAGGCTGATAAGTCTAAATCTTATATGATTGAGGTTGAACCACCTGTAGGATATACTGTAAGCGAAGATTCTGAAGGTATGTTAGCTGTTGCAAATGGTGAAGTTGATATCACTTTAATTCCAGAATTAATTACAGATAGTGAACAACCAAGTAGTTATTCAGAAAATAATCAATTTGTTGATTATACATTTAATGGTATTCAAAGTCATAAGAAGACTGATACTACTACTGCTACAACTGAAAGCAAATCTATTACAGTATCTGACTTATTTGATGAAGGTACAGAATTAGTTGTATTAAATTTCTGGTATACAACATGTTCTTGGTGTAAGGTTGAATTCCCTCTTATGTTTAGTGCATATGAGAAGTTTGATGACAATAGTAAGATTCAAATCATTGGTATCAACCCTGGTACAAGTGATGATGACGATGCAGTTAAATCATTCTTAACTGAAGCTGACTATGAATTCTTTACAACTAACGGTGATTATACTTTTGTTAGTTCATTTGGTATTTCAGGTTATCCATCAAGTGTATTTATTGATAGATATGGTACTATTTGTTCAATTGAAAGTGGTGCTATCACTACTGAAGATAAGTGGACAGCATTATTCACTAAATATGTAGGTGAAGGTTATAAACCAACTTATGAACAAAATGGTTCTAGTGTAATTCCTACTACTACATTCCCAGGAAGCGAAGCTTTATCTACTGCAGTTGTAACTGATGAAGTAAGAACAACAGGTAAGTTAAAGTTTGCAACTGAAGAACGTGATAACTATAAGAAGTACAACTGGCCATGGAATGTTACATCTAAGAATGGTGAAACAACTATTAGCCCAACTAACGTTGGTGTAAACTCAACTTATTCAATTGTTTACTTTGATGTTACAGTTCCTGCTGGTAAGGCTTTAGGTTTAGATTATCTTGCTTCTTGTGAAGATGGAGATATCTTTGGTGTATTCGTTGATGGTAAGAAGATTTTCCAAGACGCTGGAAATCAAACAAAGTTCACAACTAAGTATATTTATGCTGCTGGTGAAACTGATGAAACTATTACTGTTGAATTAATTTATGTAAAAGACTCTAAGACAGCATTATATGATGATACTGTTTATGTAAAGAATATTCATTTTGCTGACAGAAATACTATTGGTCAATTTAGATCAGTTCGTCAAGCTGCTTATGGTGAATTAAATAAAATTGAAGGTACATGGTCTAACTATGTTTTACCAGTTCTAAATACAGCTGATGGTTATTACCATGTAGGTACAGCAACTGGTCCATTACTACTTGCTGCATTAGTTGATGATGATACTCATTTCTCTAATGATTCAATCGGAACACTTTTATTAGCATTCACTGATGAACAAAAGAAAGCTGTAGATGAAATTTCAGGTAAGACTTATTATTCAATCATTACTCAATATGCTTCATATTGTAACAATTCATCTGTAACAATGATGGATCTACCAACTAATGGTTTAACAAGTATCACAGAAGAATTAGCTCGTGCACTAAAGTGGTTTGCTAATGAATTTGGTACAGGTACTAATGAAAACCAATGGCTAGAAATGTGCGTTTACATTGATGAATATAACTTTGCAAGCGAAGAAGATATGATGGGTGACCCTATTAAAGGTCTTGCTACATTCTCAGCTCCAGAAGCTAAAGTAAACTATACAGATACAGATGATCAAGTAAATGGTATTAAGTATGCTTTCCCATTAGTCCCAAGAGGTTACTATTGGAGTTTCACACCAACAAAAAGCGGTGTATATCATATTTATGGTATTGATAAGAGTTTAGTTACTGAATGTTTCTTGTATGATGAAAATGGTAATTCAGTAAAATCTAAGACTACAAGATATACATTCATTAGTATGTCTCAAGAAGATTCATCCCAAATTGATGAAAACTTCTCATATTATATGTACTATGAAGCAGGAAAGACATATTACTGTGCTCCTTGTTTCTGGGATATCAATGATACTGAACATACATTACCATTTAAGATTGATTTCGTATCTGCAGGATATAGTTATCTTGCTCAAGCAAGTGAAGGTGTATTCACATATGAACTTGGTGATAATGATTCAATTGGTGCTTATGTTTCATTAGCTAATATTGATGTACAAATTGGTAGTGATAATTACTATCATCCAGTTGTTGATGGTGAAATTCAAAATGATCAATATATCTATGCTGACTTCAAGTATGTAACTGGTATTTTCAATTCAACTAGTCTAGAAAGTCTTGCAAAGAGTACTTATACATTAGAAGATGGAACTACTGTTACAGCATTTAATTTCGCTTATGATGAAAACTTCAATAAGTTAACTGAAACAGAGTGGAAAGCTTGGTGTCTAGATGGTTCTGATCAAACTGAAAAGGTATTAGAATACATTAACACTAAGATGGATACTGATGTAAACAGTGTTACTTATGGTACTATTAAGGTTGATGCAACATTACAAAGAATCTTACAACAATTAATGAATAAGACTACATTTGTAAATGTTACAACAAATAGTGATGGTTCTAAGACATATTCAGAAGTTGAAGGTTCTTGGCTAAAACTTTGTTATTACATGGTTACATTAGGTGAGTAATAATGTATAAAGGTTAATGGTACAAGGTATCTTGTACCATTAATTTATATATTAGGGAGGATAAATTTCAAAATGGAAAAACTGTCTAAACAGAAATTTGATAAAATATCAAAGCTAGTTATTTATGTAGTTTTATCTGCTTTAACTATTCTTACTTGCCTACTTTTTGTCATTCAAGTACAAAGAATATATAGAACAGATTCTACAGGAGATAAATTTTCACGTGAAATTGTAGGACGATACTTAAAAGAAATTATTGTACCTATTGTTCTTTGGATTGTATTTGTTGTTATATCAATTGTTATTAATTGTTTTAACAAACTTGATGATACAAAGAAGAGTAAAAATTCAAATATTACTAAGCTTCAAACTTTGATGCATATTTTACCTACTGATAAGATTGAAGGAAATGATGTTGACTATCAAAGTTTAAAGAAAGAATCAAGAAATAGAAAAATTGCATATGGAATTCTTGCAGTATGCTTAATGGCACTTGCGATTTTCCCATTCATGTATTTATTTAATTCTGTTGATTATAATAATAGTGATGCGACAACTGAAGTTAAAGCAGCTGCATTACATATATTACCATTTGTTGTAATAGGATTTATACTTGCTGTTATATGTTATTTCTATGTTGATTATAGTTCTTTAAAATCAATTAATTTAACTAAGTCTTTAATCGCAAAGTATAAAAAAGGAACTAACGTTTCTATTACTTCAAAAGATATTAAGAAACAAGAAATTGCATTATGGTGTATTAGAGGCGCTTTAATTGTTGTAGCTATTATATTTATTATTACTGGTATTGGTAATGGTGGACCTCAAAGAGTGTATGCTAAAGCTGCAAAGATATGTACTGAATGTATAGGATTGGGTTAATAATATGGAAAAGAAGAAGATATTTTCAAAAATTTCAAATAAAATTAAATCAATTCTAATGAGTATTAATACGTTCTTAGTTATACATTTTCCGACTAAAAGACGTTTAATTCAAGTTTATGCACTATTACTATATAACGCAAATATGCGTGGATATGTAACAGGAGAAATCTTCACTGGTCAATCTAAAACATTCTGCTTACCTGGTATGAATTGTTATTCATGTCCTGGTGCTATTGCAGCTTGTCCTTTAGGTTCTATTCAAAATGCATTAGCTGAGAGCAAAACTAAGGCACCTACTTATGTATTAGGTATTATATTACTTTACTGTATTATATTTGGTAGATTCATTTGTGGATGGCTTTGTCCTGGTGGATTACTACAAGAGTGGCTATATAAGATTAAAACACCAAAATTAAAGAAGAATAAAGTTACTAGAGTTCTATCTTATTTTAAATATGTATTATTACTAGTTTTAGTTGTAATTATTCCTTTAATGTTTGGTCTTGTACAAAACTTACCACTTCCTGCATTCTGTAAATATGTTTGTCCTATTGGTACATTTGAAGGAGCAGTATTACTTTTATCTAATCCAACAAATGCTGATCAATTTGCTCAATTAGGACCTCTATTTACTTGGAAAGTATCTTTAATGTTTATATTTATTGGCTGTTCAATATTTATTTACAGATTCTTCTGTCGTTTCTTCTGCCCACTTGGAGCCTTATATGGTATTTTCAATAGATTATCAATCCTAGGAGTTAAAGTTGATAAGACTAAATGTAATCATTGTGGTTCATGTGTATCAAACTGTAAGATGGACGTAATGGAAGTTGGAGATCATGAATGTATTCAATGTGGTCAATGTATTGCAGTATGTAATAAGAAAGCAATTGATTGGAAATTAATCTCTAAGAAGGTTAAAGAAGAGATTGCTTTAGAACACGCTCAAAAAGAAGCAGTTCAAAAGATTAATGTAAATGATACTAATACTATTAAGACTGAAGAATTGGAGCATTAATTATGAAAAATAAAGTTTTATCAAAAAGAATAATTCAATTATCAATTAGTGCTGTAATGATTTTAGTTTTAGTACTTGTAATTTTATATGCTTGCGTATGGAGTGTTAGCACTACATTATTTGTAGGAGATACTGTATCAAACTTAAATTTGAATATGTATGATGAATCAGCTCATTGTGAGACTGATATCTATGAAGATAATGATAAAATTAAAGTTTTATATTTCTATGATGAAGTAAATGAGACGGATTTAACTAATTTATCCACAATTAAAGAACGTAATGAATCAGCAAATGTTTATTTGATTTCAAGTTATAAACATAGAGATGAAAATAAAGAAAAAATTGAGTCCTTAACTACAATTAATACTTCAAATTTTGTATTAACATATGATGATGTTGAATCTAAAGCGTTACTTACATTCAAAAGTCAAATTGAGTATCCTTTAATGGTATGGACTGACCTAGACAATACTGTTCAATATTCAAGTGAAACAGTTAGTGTTAAACAATCAAGTTATATTCACGCATCATTAAATGGTACATCAATTGGAGTTGAAATTGGTAATCTATGTTATGAACGTGATATAGAGACCATTAAGATAGAAAATGGAACATTAGTTAAAAATTCAGTATTTAATATCTTAAATGATAATAAAGTTAAGATTATTAATTTCTGGGGATATTGGTGTACTCCATGTAAAGCTGAGCTTATTGAACTTAATGATACTGTTAAAAAATATGGTGATAAGGTTGAATTTATTGCAATTCACCAAGGTACAACATATTTAACAGATGATGATATTGAAGAAGCTTATGACTACATAAATAGATATCCTGATATGGTTTATACATGGGGACATGATGATGAAAATGATTCTTACTATAAAATGTTAGGTGGAAAGAGTTCTTACCCTATGTCAATCATCTTAGATGGTGATGGTATAGTAAAATTTACTCGTCAAGGAGCTTTAAAATCTGAAGAATTAGATCAAATTCTTAGTGAATTAACTAGTAAATAATTATTAATTTATATGGTTTTACTTATATTATATTGTTAAAGGTATAAAAAATAAGATAAAATCAAATTTTAAACATTAATTACAAAAAATAACAAATAATATTTATGAAAGTATTTTCACTTATAAATTGAATGCAATTTTATTGTAAATAATAGTGAAAAAGTATATAATTAACTAGAGTTTTTTATAAAGGCTTTATAATTATAAAATTATTTGAGAGGTAAAAAATGAAAAAGATATTAACAACTTCATTATTAGGTCTAACAGGTCTTTTAGCTTTAGCTTCTTGTGGAAACAGTAATGATGATATAACAAATGGTGGTAGTGGTAGTTCTGGAACTCCATCGTCTACTCAAACACAAACTCCATCTTCTACTCAAACACAAACTCAACAAGGTTATCAAATTTCAGTACAATATGAAGATGGAACTGGTGTTGAGGGAGTAAGATTACAATTTTGTGATGTGAATACTTGTTATGCAGAATTTGTAACTACTGATAAAAATGGTATTGCTAATCAAACAAATGAAATGATATTAGGATTAACAACAGATTTAATTATTCATGTAAACAAAGGATTACCTAGCGGTTATACTTATGATATGAATAGAACTGTTGTAAAC
>CAVAIM010000005.1:12039-18031 GCA_963588755.1 bacterium
TACTAGTGGAGTATTAACACTTCATGCATTAGCTTCAACTGAACATGTTGCAGGAACTAAAGATGAACCAGTTGTACTTTCAACTTTAGGTTATTATAAGACATGCTTAACTAAGGATAGCGTTACATTTATTTCATTTACTCCAAGTGAAGCAGGAACATATGAAGTAGAAACTTATGATGATATATTATCTTCGACAGATACAGCAATTAATGTTGCCGCAGTAGGTGAAACATCAATATATGATGATAATAGTGGTGAAGGTAAAAATGCTAAAGCTACATTTACTGGTAAGGCTGGTGTAACTTATACTATTGGTATTTTACAACAAGGAACTTCAACAGAAGAAGACTTTACTTTCTCAATTTTAAAGAAGTAAAAAGGTGCGAAAGATGAAAAAGATGAAATATAAATTTCTTCCATTTTGTCTTGGTGTATCTATGATTTTAGGACTTGCTTCATGTAAGTCTAACACTCGTAATTCTTATGATGGTTATGCAAGTGTTACATATAATCTTGAAGGTGGTATCTACCGTGGTAGTTCAGAAGCTGTAAAAGTTTATTACAATGTCTCTGAAGGATCTACTCAAAATGTAGGTAAAACACTTGATAGCATAGATAATAATAATATTAATCCATATGGTGATTATGAACTTAAGGGTTGGTATTATAAGGATGAAAATGGAAATAAAATAAGTTTTACATCAGATTATAAGCTTGGACATAATGAACAATTAAATGTATATGCTGACTGGGGAAGAAAGATTACATTTACTTGGGAGTTCAAAGCTAATGTCGAAGGTAAAGATGTTGTGCTTGCTAGCTACAACTTTGCACAACCTGGTGATACTCTAAGCGTTGATACAAATAGGCTTAGAACATTACAAGATGCATTACTAGAAAATAATTATACTTATAATGGTTCATTTGAGTATAATAGTAAAACATATTCAATTGATGAATTAAATCAAATTGTTATGCCTGATTCTACTGAAAATCATACTGAAACAATTTATGTTGATTGTATTGATGGAAGATATAAGATCATTAATACTCTAGCTGAATTAAATGCTGCTCTTAAGAGCGATATGATTTATGATGATGATATCTATTATGATGGTATTTATTTAAACAGTGATATTGAATCAACTACAAATATAAATTTTGCACAATTGTCTGGAAATAAAGATCATACTATTAAGCTTATTGGTAATAATCATACTATTAGCTATTCTTGTACAACAAGTTCTAATGGTGTTTCAGGAAGTATTGATAATGTCTCATATAAATTTGGTACTATTTTTAATCAAGTATCATATTGGGATATTGAAAATGTTAACTTTAATGTTACATGTACAGCTAACGTAAGAAATTCTGCAATTGTTGGATTTGCGATGAACGTAAATAATACAACAATTAATAATGTGAATGTTAATTTTAATTATAAAATTAGCGGTAAAGGTAGTGATGGATTATATCTACCTACTGATACAGACTATAATGGTATTTACAATTCTGATGGTTCTACAAATAACAATATATCAGGTTTAAATTGTACTATAACTAATATAACAAAAGGAGAATAATATGAGCAATAAAAGTAAATTAGCAAAAATGTTATTAGCTTTAGGTGTTGTTTCAACTGGTGTTGGCGCTCTTGCAAGTTGTGGTGGCAGCAATAATGACAATACTAATACTAATAGTAATACTAATACTGGTACTAACCAAAACAATGAACAAAGACCATTTACTATGGCAACTCAAGAAGTTGACCAAGTATTTAGCCCTTTCTTTGCATCTTCAACAGCTGACTCATCTGTAGTTTCAATGACTCAAATCGGTATGTTAGCAAATGATAAGAATGGTAATCCTAAAACCAGAAAACAAGGTGCTAGTGTAGTAACTTATGATTATCAAATTGTATACGATCAAACAAGCAATACATCAACTTATTATTTTGTATTAGATAATTCAATTAAGTTCTCTAACGGTTCAGCTTTAACTATGAAGGACGTATTATTCAATCTTTATGTTTACCTTGACCCTACATACAATGGTTCATCAACAATGTATTCAACTGACATCGTTGGTTTAAAAGCTTATCGTTATCAAACAGAAGATGAAAACGAACAAGATAGCTATATGGATGGATATAATGCTCAAGCTGACGCTAGAATTGAAGCTTTGATTACAGCATATAATGATATCACTGATGACTGGTCTGCTGATGAAGATATTACTGAAGCTGCATTTAGAGATAAACTTGTTGCATATGCTACTGAAAATGAAGACGAGAATCTAGTTGAAGATTTCGACACTGCAAAGAAATTATTCACTGAAGAAGTTGAAAGTGATTATCAAACTGCTCATAGTGCAAGTCCTACTGACTATGAAGATCAATTCCTTGATGAAAATGGAGAAATTGTTTACTTTGATGACAACGGTAACCCTGTAGGTTCAGGAGATTCTTATAAGGGTACTTATAAATCTTATCCTTTCAAAACTGAAGCGGAATTCTATTTATATAACAATGGTTATATTAAATGGAATAAGAAAGAAATGAAATTCGAATTTACATCTTATAATTCACTTGCTGAAGTTAGACAATTAACTAAACAAGACTGCATTAATCTAGTTTATGATGATTATATGCCAGCGCAACTTGACTCAATTGTTTCAGCTTGGCAAACTGCAAGCGAACTTAAGACTAAGATTGCAAATGATTTAGCTAAGGCTGCAATTGATGCTGCTGGTGGTAAAAAATTCCAAAATATTTCAGGTATCAAGTTTGCAAATAAGGATGAGGCTGTTACTGTTAATGGTATAACTTATGCTAAGGCTGCATATAACAGTGATGGTTCTGCAAGTAACAATGAAGTTTTATCAATTACTATTAATGGTCAAGACCCTAAGGCTATTTGGAACTTCTCATTTGGTGTAGCTCCTATGTACTATTATTCAAGTGAAGAAGAAATTGCTAAATTTGATTATGTTTCTAACTTTGGTGTTTCATATAATGACCAAAATTTCAGAGACAATGTATTAAAAGATTCTAATAAGATTAAGATTCCTGTAGGTGCAGGTGCTTATAAAGCTTCATCATCCGATGGTAAGGAAGCTAAGGTTGGTACATTCTACGATGGTACAACTATTTACTTCGAAAGAAATGAATATTTCCAAGATGGTGAACATGGTGAAGCTGCTAAGATTAAGTATATTTACTTCCGTGTAACTCCAACTGAATCTGTATTATCAAGCTTATATTCAGGATCTGTTGATTACTGTGAACCTAGTGCTAAGGTTGAAACAGTTACTGAACTTAATGGTAAGAAGAGTGAAGGATATGAAACTAGTAATGCTAAGAATCAAGGTTATGGTTATGTTGGTTTAAATGCTTCTAAGGTTAAGAGTATTTATGTACGTCGTGCTATTATGCACTCTATAAATGTTGATACTATTTCATCTTACTATGGAACAAACGCTTCAACTATTTATCGTTCAATGTCTAGTGAATCTTGGGCTTATCCAAAAGGTTCAACTGCTTATTATCCATATATTGGTGGAGCAATTCCAGCAGATTTAAGTAATGTATATCCTGCTTATAAAGAATTTGTAACTTCAAAAGGATATGCAGCAGGAACTGTAATGAATGAAGATCAACAAGTTGAATATATCCAATATTTAATTACTACTTTAGGTGGTATTCAATTAGCAAATGGAAAATATTCAGATTTATCTTATACATTTACAATTGCTGGTGCTTCTGAAGACCACCCAGCTTACAACGCATTCGTTGCTGCTAAGACTTTATTAAATAAAGCTGGTTTATCTATTACTGTTAAGAAAGATAGCCAAGCATTAGTTAAATTAACTAGCGGACAACTTGAAGTATGGGCTGCTGCATGGAGCTCTTCTCTAGACCCTGATATGTATCAAGTATACCATAAGGATTCAAAGGCTACTGCTATTCTTAACTGGGGATACAATGCAATTTATTCTGATACAGCTACATATGCAACTGAAAAGTCAATTATTGATTCTTTATCTAAGAAGATTATGAGTGGTAGACAAACTACCGATCAAGATGAACGTAAAGCGATTTATAGTGACTGTCTTGATATGGTAATGGAACTTGCTGTTGAATTACCAACATATCAAAGAACTGACCTTTCTGCTTACAATGGTAAAGTTGTAGATGGAACTACATTTGTAACAGGTGATGAATTAACAAGTTTAACTGGTGTTACTTCAAAACTTTGGAGAACAAGCCTAGTTGCTTAAAATTTAATACTAGAAGTGGCTATATTTTAAATAGCCACTTTTAGCAAGATTTAGGAGAAGATTAATTTATGCTTAAATACATATTAAAAAGACTAGGTGTTTCCATTCTTGTCTTGTTTGGTGTATCACTCATAATTTATATAATCGTTAGATTAATGCCTACAGATTTCATTGAAAATAAGTACTCAAGCCAATTGGCTAATGGTTCAATGACTCCTGATGACATTATCGCGATGAAAGAACCTCTAGGATTGAATGATAATTCGTTCCTAGGTATTCTTAAAGGTTATTGGAAGTGGTTTACAGCTGCAATTCAAGGTGATTTTGGAAGATCTTGGAAGTATGAACTACCTGTTAGTGAAGTAATTTCAAATAACATGTGGATTTCATTCTCAATTGCGGTTATTGCAACAATTTTACAATTCTTAATTGCGATTCCTCTTGGTATTACAAGTGCTACTCATCAATACACTGCAAGAGATTATATCGTAACTGTATTTACTATGATTGGTATTTCATTACCTACATATTTCTTTGGTGCTATCTTAATTAAAGTATTTGCACTTGATTTAGGATGGTTCCCTACTGAAGGTTTAAACTCAAGCCAAATATTTGATACTACTACATTTGCTGGATGGTGGGCTAAATTCGGAGACACTTGCTACCATTTAGTACTACCTATTTTCTGTTCAGTTATACTTTCAATAGGTGGTCTTATGAGATATACTCGTACAAACATGTTAGAAGTATTAAATGCAGACTATATTAGAACTGCTAGAGCTAAAGGTTTATCTGAAAAGAAAGTTATTTATAAACATGCATTTAGAAATACTATGATTCCTATTGTTACTCTACTTGCTGGTATCCTTCCATCATTATTTGGTGGTATGATGATTACCGAAGAAGTATTTGGTATTCCTGGTATTGGTCGTATGGCTTATAAAGCTTTAACTGAAGGTGATATTCCATTTATTATGGGATACAACATGTTCCTTGCAGTATTAACTGTAATTGGTACATTATTTAGTGATATTATGTACTCTGTGGTTGACCCACGTGTAAAACTTGGAAAGTAGGTGATTTTTGTGGAAAATGAAGAATTAAAAAATGAACTTGAAGCAGAAATTACTACATCAACAGTTACTAATGACACTAATAAAGAAGATTTAGAACAACCTGTTGAACCAAGTGATAATAAAGAAGAAAAAGAAACTTTTAAACAAATGAGTCCTTTCAAACTTATGGTTAAAAGATTCTTCCGTTCTAAATTATCTGTTGTTGGTTTAGTATTAATTATTGCATTATTCTTATTCAGCTTTATCGGACCTCTATTCTCACCATATGGTCAAGCTGAACAAGATAACTCAACTCAATATATCTATACAACTGAAGAAAAACAAATAGTTGATGAAAATGGTGAAACTATTACTGTTTATGTTGAAGTTGTTACAAAGAAAGATAATAACTCTTTAGCTGATCCATCAAATACTCACTGGTTAGGTACTGATGAAAAGAGTTATGACGTTATGACTCGTTTAATGTATGGTGGAAGAATTTCTCTAACAATTGGTTTTGTTGTAGTTATTCTTGAAACTATTATCGGTGTTTTACTTGGTGGTCTTGCCGGATACTTCGGTGGATGGGTAGACAGCGTAATCATGCGTATAGTTGATATCTTCAACTGTATCCCTACACTTCCTATCTTACTTAT
>CAVAIM010000006.1:0-17917 GCA_963588755.1 bacterium
GAATCCTCCTTCAATGCACAACATTATAACATTTTCACAAATCATATTCAACTTATTCACAAACAAAAAAAACTATAGTATTAAACATATCAACATACTATAGTTTTTTGTTAGTTATTTAATTATCTTTTTAACCTCAGTATAAGCTAAAATAAGAGGTCCTATACCTTTTGCATCATTTTCTACAACAGGTTCTGAAATATAGTATTCATATGTACCATCTCTACGTGGATTGTTTTCAGGTCCTAGTCCTGCTACAAGACAGATACCACCTACATTTAAATCTCCATCTTTTTCAGTAACATATTTCTTACAAATACCATTAAATATATCTAAACCAATTTGTTTATATCTTTCAGGTAATACGTTTAATCTTACACCCTTTAAGATAGCATAAGCAATCATTGAAGAACCACTAGTTTCCAAATAGTTTCCTTCTCTTCCTGCTTGGTCTACTACTTGCCAGAACATATGAGATTCTTTATCTTGATACTTAAGAAGTCCATCAATTACTTCTTTTAATAACTTCTTATAAAAATCATAGTCTTCATAAATAGCTTCGTTGATGTATCCTAAAATATCAACTAAAGCAACAGTATACCAACCTATAGCACGAAGCCAGAAGTTTTTAGAAAGACCTGTTTCCTTATTAGCCCAGAATGCAGTTTTACTAGCATCATATCCATGGTAATATAATCCCTTAGAAGAATCATACATTCTCTTCCTAACAATTTCAAATTGACTCTTAATATCACTATATCCCTTGCAACCATTATATTTAGTCTCATATCTCATATAGAAAACTTGAGCCATAAATAAGCCATCTAACCATACTTGATTTGGATAGATATCCTTATGCCAGAATGATCCTTCATAAGTTCTAGGTTGTTCTTTAATGTGACTATAAGTATATTCTATTGCCTTCTTATACTTCTCTTCTTTAGTGATATCATATAAATCAAATAATACTCTTGATTCACAAATATCATCTAGGACATGCTTCTTTGGATTGTATCCTTTAATAGTACCATCTTCAGAAACATAATATGAGACAAAACTCTTTACAAAATTTAAATACTTTTCATCTTTTGTCTCGTGATACATTTCAAGTAATGATGTCATCATGCAACCATCAATGTAATTCCACTTAGGTTCCTTACCACTTCTTATAAATTCAATATTCCATAAAGGTTTAAGCGGTGTAGATCCATTAATTAATTTATCAATATATTTATCAATTATTTCGTACATATTATCTTTCCTTTCTAAATATATCTTAACTTTATTATATCAAACTTTTTAATTACTTGATAGAAAAAAGAGAAGTTTTTACTTCTCTTCTATACATTTCTCTATCATTTCTTTAGTTATAGCACCTTGTCTAAGTACTTTTACACCATCTTCATTAATCATTACAACAGTTGAAGCTAATGAAGATGTAGCACAATTAGATGGTTTATAAATCTCATCTACAAGATTAGAGTATTCACTTACAATTTCATTATAGTTATTAATTGAAGGCATTCCAGATTCATTAACACTAGTTGTGGCCATAGGACCATACTCATTTAGAATATCTAATGCTACATCATAATTAGGAATTCTAACTCCTACTGTTTCGCCTTTAAATGTTTCTAAAATTGAATCTTTGGATTTAAGAATTACAGTTAATGGCCCTGGTAAAAATGTATTAATTAATTTTCTTGCCTCATCTGTTACATAAGCAATACTTTCGATTTGTTCAATGTTAGCACATAATACTGCAAGAGGTTTTGATTTATCTCTATGCTTGATCTCATAAATTCTATCCATACCTAAAGAATCATAGATAGAAGCTCCTATACCATATACAGTATCTGTAGGAAATATAATTACTTTATTTTGAGTCATGTGTATAACCTCTTAAGACAAAGGTCATTCTATCTAAACCTTGATAATCTTTTAATGAATAAATTAATGCATCTGGAAAATATTGTCTAGCAAGGTCTTCTATTTCTTTAGTTTTATCATAACCATGTTCAAATCCCATAATAAATTTATCTTTCATAATAGATCTAGATTTATCTAGTATAATACGATAAAACTTAAGTCCATCTTCTCCACCAAATAATGCAACATTAGGTTCATTATCCTTAACAAGTGGGTCAACTACTTCAGTTGATGGAATATATGGTGGATTTGAAACTAATATATCAAACTTCATATTCATAACTGGTTCTAACATATCACCTTGTAAGAAGTTAACTTTTGCATCAAGCTTTTTAGCATTTTCTCTAGCCTTATTAAGTGCGTCTTCTGAAATGTCACAAGCAGTTACATTCATATTAGCTTCTTCTTTAGCTAATGTAATAGAAATACATCCTGATCCTGTTCCGATATCAACAACATCAACTTTTTTGCCTTTAATATTTCTATCATATAAAAGAAGAATGTTTTCAACAAGTTGTTCTGTTTCAGGACGTGGAATTAAGCAATCACTTGATACATTAAATTCATATCCATAGAAATAAGCTTTACCAGTTAAATATTGTACAGGAATATTATGATAAATATATTGTTCAAACATTTCATCATATTTAGCTTCTTCCTCTTTAGTCATTTCTTTATCTTGATAAAAATATAATTCACTTGATGAATAACCTGATACATCAGACATTAAAAATAAACAAGCACTATCTTCTTTATTATTATCAAGCGCTATTTTACAAGTTTCTTTTAATTTATCACCATAAGTCATATTAATACTCCTTATTATAAAAAGTAGAAGTCTCCTTCTACTTAAATATTTTTAAGCTTCACTAGCTTCTAATTTTCTCTTTTGGTCTTCATTAATTAATTCTTGAATAACTAAATCAAGCTTACCATCGATAATAGCGTCAAGTCTATTAATAGTGAATCCAATTCTATGATCTGTTACACGGTTTTGAGGATAGTTATATGTACGAATCTTTTCGCTACGTTCACCATGTCCAATTAAAGATTGTCTAGTAGCTCCGTTCTTTTCATCCTCTTCAGCTTTCATTCTTTGGTAAATTCTTGTACGTAAGATTTCCATAGCCATAGCCTTATTTTCATGTTGGCTACGTGCAACTTGGCAAGCTACGAAGTCACCAGTAGGAATGTATGTTACACGTACTGCAGAATATGTAGTATTTACACCTTGTCCTCCTGGACCTGATGCGCACATTGTATCAATTCTTAAATCTTTTTCATCTAATTGGAAATCAATTTCTTCAGCTTCAGGCATTACAAGTACTGTTGCAATAGAAGTTTGAATTCTACCGTTAGCTTCAGTTACAGGAATTCTTTGTACTCTGTGTCCACCTGATTCAAACTTTAATTGAGAATATACATTTTCTCCACTAATCTTAGCTTGAATAGAAGAATATCCACCCATTGCAGATGGCATAGCGTCCATAATTTGAACTTTCCATCCCTTAGATTCAGCATACTTAGAATACATTCTAAATAAGTCTCCTGCAAAGATGTTAGCTTCATCTCCACCTACAGCACCTCTAATTTCCATAATAACGTTCTTTTCATCATTAGGATCCTTAGGCATAAGTAAGATAACCATCTCTTCATCGATTTCTTGCATACGAGCCTTTGCAGCAGTTAATTCTTCTTCAGCCATTAAAGCCATTTCTTCATCGTCACCCTTAGACATTTCTTTTAAATCATCTAAACTAGATTCTAGTGATTTATATTCATGAAATAATTCTACTGGTTTTTGTAATGAACTTTGTTCTTTAGATAAAGACTTAAGTTTTTCAATATCACTTGCAATTTCAGGAGTAGATAATAATTCAGTTATTTCATTATATCTCTTTTCCATTGCTTCAAGTCTATCAACAACCATTGTTATTCGTTTTCCTCCATCTTACCATTATCAGTAAACTTTTGAGTTTTACCATCAAATAGATATTTTAATGTTACATTTTGACCTTGTCTGTTTTTTCTTATAATTAAGTCACACTCTCCAGGTCTCTTATGAGTATAATACTCTTCTCTATATAAAAATGCAATAATATCTGCATCTTGTTCAATACTACCTGAATCACGAAGGTCTGATTGAAGAGGTCTCTTATCGTCTCTCTTTTCAACACTTCTTGATAATTGAGCAAGTGCTACAACCGGAACTTCAAGTTCACGAGCTAATTGTTTTAATCCTTTTGAAATTAAACCAATACCTTCATTTAAACTGTTATATTGACCACTTAATTGAATAAGTTGTAAGTAGTCAATTACAATCATGTCTAAACCATTCTTTTCTTTTAGCTTACGACACTTTGATTTAATATCTCCAACTGTATTACTAGAAGAATCATCAAAATAAATCTTAGTATTCTCAAACTTATGTTGAGCTTGAGTCATACTCTTCCAATCATCATCACTTAAATCACCTTTAATGATATTTGATAATTCAATACCAGCTTGAGATGCATATAATCTTTGTACTAATTGTTCAGCAGGCATTTCAAGTGAGAATAACGCAACACTTGCATTATTTGTTGAAGCTACATTTAAGGCTAGATTTAGCGCAAATGCAGACTTACCCATTGCAGGACGAGCCGCAAGAACAACTAATGCACCTTTTTGTAATCCTAAAGTAGCTTTATTTAAATTATCAAATCCAGTATTTAAACCAGTGATTTCTCTATCGTTGTTAGCCGCATCGGATGAGTTTTGACTAACACGTTGTGCAACGCTTGAAAATGTTCTAAAATCAGATGTTCTTCTCTTTTGAGATAAAGAGAATACTTCTTGTTCTACAGTATCTAAATAATTAGAAACTGAATTAGAAGGATCATAACCTGCTTGAACTAATTCTGATAATTTATTAATAGTAGTTCTTCTTACAGATGCATCTTTAACAAGATTTAGATATGTATCAAGATTAGCAGTAGAGTAGTTATAATTCAATATTGAGTTAATATAATCAATACCACCAATACTTTGATATTTATTCTTTTTACTTAATTCAGCAATCAAAACTTCAATATCACATTTAAGTCCTGATTTATGTATATCAACTAAAGCTTGATATATATCTTGATTTTTAATGTCATAAAAATCATTAGAATCAACTAAGTCGATACATTCCCCTATAGTTTCAGGGTCAACTAGGATACAGTTAAGTATACCTAGTTCACCTTCCAAACTAAAAGGGATTTGTCTATTTCTAACAGGAATCCCTTTTTCCATAATTTTTTACCCCATTTATTTTTGTTCTACAACGTTAATTTCAAAAGTTGCAACTATCTTGTCACCTAAATCTACATTAGCCTTGAAGATGCCAATGAAATTAATATCAGATGGAAGAGAAATCTTCTTCTTATCAAGAGTAATCTTATATTTATTATAAAACTCTTCAGCAATTTGTTTAGTTGTTAAATGTCCAAAAGACTTTCCATCAGCACCAAGCTTAATAGCTAAAGTAATAGACTTTCCATCAATTTCAGATTTTAACTTCTTTAATAGTTCAATATGCTTTTCATGATCAACTTTTTCTTGAGCTTGTCTATTTTCAAGTTCCTTAATATTTTCAGGAGTAGCTTCAACAGCTGAACCATTAGAGAAAAGGTATGTCGCATATCCATTCGCAACTTTAATCTTATCGTCCTTTTTACCTTTTCCTTTAACATCTTTTAATAATATAACTTCCATTTTAGATTCCTCCGTTCTTTCCATATGTTCTCTTTCAAGAATTCCTTTTAAATTTTCTAATGTATCTTCAATAGTAGAATTTTGTATTTGAGTAGCGGCCATATTGAAATGTCCTCCACCACCCATTTCTTCCATTATTATTTGTACATTATAAGTATCATTTTGTGTAAAGCTATCTTTATTCTCAATATTCTTATCAATAGAACGTGCAGATATACAAATAGCACCAGTCTCTGATTTGGCTATTGTAAATGAAGCTTTAACATTACATGCAGAAAGTAATCTATTAGATATTCTTGCAAGAATAGTTCTATCTGTAATAACCATATCATCAATTTTAGAGATAATAAAATCATCTAAGTATATTTCTGAATGAAGTACTGCATTTGCAATAATCTTTTCAGTATCTAAATCATCTCTCATCAAGTCACTAGCCATTTCACTTTCAGCCTTATAATCTTTTAAAATAGCTGCAGCTTCAAATGTAGATGAACTAGTTCTAAATGTAAAGTTCTTAGAGTCTACTATCATACCGGTTAACATGATTGTAGCTTCAACGCTATTAATCTTTAAATCCTTACCATAGAATGATGACATTTGTGCTACAAGTTCAACAGCACTAGATGCATCTTGTTCACTAATAACTGTTTTAGCCTTAGGATAACCTTCATCCTCAGGTCTATGATGATCAATTACAAATATATTATCAAACTCATCATAAAGTTGTTTATAACACATAATACCTATTTTAGTTGTATCACATATAACTAATAAAGCCTCATCGTCATATTCAACCTTATCAATTGGAATAATATGATTATAAATATTTTCATCTGTTTTCTTCAAATACTCTAATATCTTTTGAGTTGTATTATCTGTCTTTGTAACATCCATTACAATGTTCGCATTCTTTTTACTAGATAATGCCATCTCTAAGACACCAATCATAGAACCAATGCAGTCTGCATCAGGTATGATGTGTCCTGTAATATAGACATGACTACTTTCTTCAATAGCTTCTTTTAATGCAGAAGCATTGTTTCTTGCATCCTTTAAAGATTGTTTTTCAATAGCGTTAGTCTTACCACCAAAGTATTTAACAGTTTCACCTTCGATGTTTACAACAGCTTGGTCTCCACCTCTACGTTCAGCTAAATCAACTGCGTTTTGAGCAATTTGTGCAAGTTCGTTAGCTCCAGTATCGTAACAAGCAGCACCAATTGAAATACTTGTTCTTAAATGGTTCTTTCCACCAACTTCTCTTACCTTATTAAGTACATCGAATTTATTTTCAATCATCTTAAGTAGGTTTTCTTTATCAAGTACAATAACAATCTTATCTCCGTCAACACTTCTTAAATAAGCATTATAATTAGCACAATAATCAGATATAGCTCCTAAGAAATCACCACGAATAGATGAAGCTTCTTGAACTGTATAATTCTTTAGAGATTCTTCTAGATTATCAATATTAATGAACGCAATACAGGTTATCTTATTGTCATATGATATGCGTTGATTTTCACGTTTTGTTTCATCAAATAGATAAATAAGTTTTTTATCTTTATCTCTATAATGAATTACATCATAATACTTAGACTCATAAAATAACGTGAACTTTTCTTCTGCGCCTTCAGAAAATAGTTTATTATAAAAGTTTCCATTATCATGAATATCTTTTAAATTAATATTGATATTTGTTTTACTAAACTTAAATACCTTCTTAGCTTCATTATTAGCAAAAGTTACATTTTTATTATCATCGTAAATAATAATAGATATAGGCAAATTATTAAAAGCCTCATCTCCAGCTTCATTAATATGATATGATTGTTCATTTAAAGCTTCTATTTTAGTCTTTAATTCTTTAATCTTTCTAGTACTATTTCTAAATAAGTAAAGTGTTAACATTACAGCTGAAAAAGTAAGGCATACTCCTGCAGCATATATTAAATATATTTGCTTAAATAGTGTGTAATATAAACTAATAAAAAGAGCAGTAAGTGCAATACCTATTAGCGCTAATAATAGTTTAGTAGATTTTTTCATAAGGTTACTAAATTTCTTCAACTTTAACACCTCGCTATACTAAAATAGTATATCATAAATACTTACAAATTAAAATAAAAAAGGTTAAGATAAAGTCCTAACCCTTTGAGTTTATTATTCGTTAACGAATGGTAATAAAGCCATATGTCTAGCACGCTTAATAGCGATAGCAAGCTTTCTTTGATGTTTAGCACAAGTACCAGTTACACGACGTGGTAAGATTTTACCTCTATCAGTAACGAATTTCTTTAATAATTCAACATCTTTGAAATCAATATGGTCTAGTTTATTAGCATCAAAGTAACAAACTTTTTTACGACGGAATCCGCCTCTATTCATTTGAGCCATAGTATTTCCTCCTTAAAATGGTAATTCATCATCCGCAATATCTTCTTCAAATACATTTTGTTCAGGCATTTGATTTTGTCTTGCAGGTTGATTTGAATAATTATTGTTATTATTAGAATAATTATTATTAGAATTGCTGCTAGAACCTCTTGGAGTAAGGTTTTGAACTCTATTGCATGCAACTTCAGTAACATAAACTGTTTGTCCGTTTTGGTTTTGGTATGTTCTAGTAGATAATCTACCTTCAACACCTAGCATGTAACCCTTCTTGACATATTGTCCTAAAAAGTTAGCTTGTGCATTCCAACAAACACATGTAATGAAATCAGCACCACGATCTTGTCCATTTCCTTGACTTGATGTAAAAGGTTTTTCAACAGCTAATGTAAATGTAACAGTTGTAGAACCATTTGCGACAGTACGTAGTTCAGGATCTTTAGTGATTCTTCCTACTAATACAACACTATTAATCATGTGTATTTACTCCTAGATTAGTCTTCAACAACAACGATATCACGTAGGATATTTTCATCATATCCAACGATACGCTTGAATTCATTTACAGCAGTAGTATTAGCTTCTACTTCACACCAAACATAGAATCCTTTACGGTTTCCTTGGATTTCGTAAGCTAATTCCTTTAATCCTAATTCCTTTACTTGAAGAACCTTAGAACCGTTGTTAGTGAAAATTGCATTAACACTAGCGATTTGCTTCTTTGTTGCTTCTTCATTTAAAGATGGATTTACGATGTACATTACTTCATATTTTTTCATCTTTGACACCTCCTTGTGGTCATATAGGTCTAGTATTTCTCTAGACAAGGAGCATTTAAACTAAATGCTTAAATAATATATCATATAAGTTTAGAGAATACAAGTATTTTTTTAATTTAGTTTATTTTTTAGAGTCTCGTACATATAGTCTATCGCAAACTCTCTTGCACTATTTCTTACTGTATTTCTATCGCCTTCAAAATGTTTAGTTATAGTTTTAACATTACCATTAACATTAAAACCAAAACATACAGTACCGACAGGAGTTTCTAGCGTTCCACCACTAGGTCCTGCAACACCAGTAGAAGAAATAGATACTTGCGACTTAGCTTTTATACTACTCTTTAATGCCATATCATAAGCTACTTCTTCTGATACAACACCATACTTATCAATTATATCTTTATTTACACCTACAAGTGATACTTTACTACTAGCTGCATATGTAATATAAGCCTCATTAAGTACTGCACTAGAGCCACTTACATCAACTATAGCACTTGCAATAAGTCCTCCAGTACATGATTCACAAGTAGTAATTGTATAATTTAAACTCTTTAATAATTCAACTAATTCTTTATTCTTCATTTTATTTCCGCCAAACCATTAACTTCTTTTAATAATTTATAAACATTAGATGATATCTCTATTTCAGTAAGATCCTTTAGTGTAATTGTTATAGTATCATAACTATATGCATCATAAGTATATGTTTCAATATTTTGACTTTCTCTATATCTTCCATTAAGTTTAAATGACTTAATATCAGTTATTAGAAATTCATAACAAGTATTATGTAAAACATTAATATCATCAAATACTTTTAAATAGGATGTTTCATCTAACTTATAGCCAGAATATTTAAATATATCCTCTTTAATAATTATTTTGTATCCATTAGTCATTAATACACAAGAATTCTTGCTTAACTTATTAACTCCATTAGGTTTTACACCAACTAAATAAGTTTGATAATCAGGATATAATTCATCATATACTTCGTATTTCTTTAAAACATTGATCTTATATTTTTCTTTTCTCTTAGGATATTTATTCTTTAAAGATAGAATAGAAAATCCAAGAATTGATAATGCAAAAGGTATAATATATAGATACGGATTATTAAATAAATCAAATAAATATATGATTAATTCTAATAAACATAGAAATATTAATGTTGTGATTAAGTTGTATTTTAATACTAATTTCTTATTAATACCTAAATAAACAGTAATATACTTAATATCTAAATCTCTATATCCTATATTACTATTTATCATATAATAGAATCTATTAATAGTAACACCTACTTCAATCTTAATCTATATTCTATTTCTTGTGATAAATCGTTTATACATGTAAGTTTAACGATATCACCTTTATTTTTTCTAGCCATATAATAATTTAAATCAGTTAATCTTGATACAGTATTACCATCTATTTTAGTAATATAATATCCAGCTTTAATATTAGCTTGATAAGCACTAGAATTCTCAGATACTGCAACAATGGTTACATAAGGAGTATCAGATTCTTTAATGATATCACTATAAGCAACAGAAGCTATTTCATAGTTAGTCACAGTAACTCCCATTAAACCTCTTTCTACATTATCATTCTCTTCAATAATATCGTTTGCAATATCATTTAATAGACTATAAGTAGTAGATTGATTAATTCCAGTAACATGATAATATATTAAATCATCTAGAGATTGAGCAGTTTGACTTGTAGATACAATAGAAGTAGTCATACCTAATAGTTTTCCATCGGTATTAAAGATAGCACTTCCTAATTCAGCATAGAATAGTTCGCAGTTTGTACCAAATACACCTAAGTTTTCATTTGAGATAACACCTGTTTTAATAGTGTTAACTGTTGAATCATCTGATATTGTAGGAGTTGAAACACTCATAACATTACTACCTTTAACTAATTCATCAGTATATCCTTCTGCAACACTTAATTCTTTAGTTTTTAATATTTTGTACACTGCAATATTATTCTTACTATCAGTTCCTACGTAAGTAGCATTTACTTCTGTTCCATCATATAAAGTAGCCTTAGATAATTGAATATATCCACTTTCTAATTTTACTCCGTATGTTGCAATATAATAATATAAAAGGCTTTGATTAATTACTACTCCTGAAAAATGATAGTTTGAATTAGTATCGTATAGTGATACGCATGACTTTAAAGCATTATCTCTATCATCTTTACTTATAGTAAAAGTATCATAGCTAATTTCACGAATAGTGTCTACTTTAACTACTTTATCATTACATGAACAAAGCATAAATATAGGTAAACCTAATAATAAATATTTAATCTTCTTCATAAGATCACCTAGATTAAGTTTTGTCCACCTAAGAAAGTTTGAACTTCAGATAGTGCAATTGCGAAGTTAATCGCATCAACTACTATCTTATCATCACCTTCATTAGTATATGTACTCTTTTTAAAATTAATACCTATTAATTCACCATTTAAGTTAAATAAAGCTCCTCCTGAGTTACCTGGATTTATTGGAGCACTATGTTGAATAACATTTTCGATACCATTATTATTTGATGCAGTATATTCTTCTTTAGAAACCACACCAACACTAACACTATTATAGTAGTTAAGAGAAATTGGAGTACCGATTGCAATTACTGTTTCACCAACTGAGACGATAGGTGAATAATCTTTTTTAATTGAAATTACTGTTAAATCAGTAGATGTGCTAAATGTTAATACAGCTAAATCTTTTTGAGAATTATAACTAGAAGTTAGTGTTGCAGTATACTTTTGCATATTCTTGCCTGCATAAATATAGTATTTAGCATCACTTAAACTAACAAAGTCTTCTACGCAGTGGTAGTTAGTAACAACATAATATGTTGAATCTTCTTTTTTGAATATGACACCACTACCAATTGAAGCTGATCCTTCTGATTTTGACTCACTATATACACAAACAGATCCTGTTTCTACCTTTTTAATAACTTCAGTTATTGATGTTTGAATTTTAACTACAGTAGCATCAGAATCATCATATGTTGTGGTAGAAAACCACGAACATGATGTAAGTGATATCATTAAAATTATACATAAAAATAATTTACTTAATTTCTTCATACATTACTCCTTTATATTAAATACTTTGTAAGCATTCTTACTCGTAATATCGATTAATTCATCATAGCTAATATTACGTAAGTTTGCAATACATTCAGCAGTATATTTTACATATGCACTTTCATTTCTTTTTCCTCTAAATGGTTCAGGAGCAAGAAATGGACAATCAGTTTCAATTAATAAATAATTCAAATCGATATTTTGAGCAATTTTCTTAGGCTCTTTAGAGTTCTTAAATGTGACTGGTCCACCTAAAGAAATATAAAATCCAATTTTAATGTATTCAAGCGCAAGTTCATAACTTCCTGAATAACAATGCATTATGCCTTTTAGTTTTCCTTTGTATTTATTAACCATATCAAAGGTATCTTGATTAGCATCACGAGAATGAACGATTATTGGTAAATCATATTTAATAGCTAGTTCTATTTGAGCTTCAAACAACTTCTTTTGTCTTTCAATATTATCTTTTACCCAATGGTAATCAAGACCACATTCACCAATTGCATAAACTTTATGAGTTTTAATAAACTCTTCAAGCAAAATCAAATTATGTTCAATGTCTTCGTCTGCTGTATCCGGATGTAGGCCACATGAAGAATACATATTATATTGTTGAGCTAACTCATAAGCTTTAATATTATTTTCGGTATTAAAGCCTACAATCATTGCTTTACCATTTATTTCATTTAATCTTTTAAAGCATTCATCACGATCACTATCAAAGTCTTCTTCGAATAAATGCGAATGAGTATCAAAAATCATAAAATCACCTTAATTCTGTTTTTAATTATACCACAGAAAAAGAAAAAAGAGACCTCAAATGAGATCTCCCTTTATAAAGTTTAGTTAAAACTATTCAATGTCAGTGATTGAACCAGCACCAACTGTGTGACCACCTTCACGAATTGAGAACTTAGTTCCCTTTTCGATAGCTACTGGGTGAATTAATTCAACAGTCATAACTGTGTTATCACCAGGCATTACCATTTCTACACCTGGTTCTAGAGTAATAGTACCAGTTACGTCAGTAGTGTGGAAATAGAATTGTGGACGGTAGTTAGAGAAGAATGCAGTGTGACGTCCACCTTCTTCTTTAGTTAATACGTAAACTTGAGCCTTGAACTTAGTGTATGGCTTAATTGTTCCTGGTTTAGCAAGAACTTGACCACGTTCGATTTGTGTACGGTCTACACCACGAAGTAATACACCAACGTTGTCTCCAGCTTCAGCATAGTCTAGAGTCTTACGGAACATTTCAAGACCTGTAGCAACTGAAGTAATAGTATCTTTAATACCAACGATTTCAACTTGTTCATTGATCTTGATTACACCACGGTCAACACGACCTGTAGCAACTGTACCACGACCAGTGATTGTGAATACGTCTTCAACTGGCATTAAGAATGGCTTGTCAGTATCACGTTCTGGAGTTGGGATGTATGTATCAACAGCATCCATTAATTCCATTAACTTTTCAACCCATTGTGGTTCATCATTTAATGCACCAAGAGCTGATCCACGGATAACTGGAACTTCATCACCTGGATATTCATATTCAGATAATAGAGAACGGATATCCATTTCTACTAAGTCGATGAATTCTGGATCATCAACCATGTCGCACTTATTTAAGAATACAACGATTTTTGGAACACCAACTTGACGAGAAAGAAGGATGTGTTCACGAGTTTGAGGCATAGCACCATCAGTTGCAGCTACTACTAGAATAGCTCCATCCATTTGTGCAGCACCAGTGATCATGTTCTTTACATAGTCAGCGTGACCTGGACAGTCAACGTGTGCATAGTGTCTTTTTTCAGTTTCGTACTCAACGTGTGCTGAGTTAATAGTTATACCACGAGCTTTTTCTTCTGGAGCAGCGTCGATACCTGAATAACCAAGGTCCTTAGCGAATCCCTTTTGAGCAAGTACGTGACAGATTGCAGCTGTTAAAGTTGTTTTACCGTGGTCAATGTGACCGATTGTACCAACGTTAACATGTGGTTTTGAACGGTTAAATTTTTCCTTTGCCATATTAATGGTCCTCCTAAAATTTTACTTATTTCAAATTATTTTTAGAAAATAACTTTCTAACGATTTAACGTCAATAATATTTTACTATAACTTAATTTATAAATCAAGAAAATATTATTATGTATTAAGAGAGTAACTAGAAACTAGTTACGGCTCTTAATAATGTCTTCTTGTACATTACGTGGGCAAGCAGCGTAATGAGACATTTGCATCATGAATGTTCCTCTACCTTGAGTGTTAGATCTTAATGCTGTTGCATAACCTGACATTTCAGATAATGGTACATTAGCACGAATATTGATAGCGTTACCTCTTGGCTCTTGAGATTCAAGAGTACCACGACGGCTTGTTAAGTCACCGATAACGTTACCTACATAATCTTCTGGAACGATAACATCTACGTCCATGATAGGTTCAAGAATAACTGGAGCGCACTTATCCTTAGTTGCCTTAACTGCGAAAGATGCAGCAACTTTGAATGCAGCTTCAGATGAGTCTACTTCATGGTAAGATCCATCGAATAATGTACATTTTACATCGATCATTGGGTAACCAGCAAGAACACCATTACCTAGTGCTTCTTGTAATCCCTTGTCTACAACTGGAATATATTCTCTTGGAACAGTTCCACCAACAACGGCGTCAACGAATTCGTAACCTTTACCTTGGTTTGGTTCGAATTTAACCCAACAATGTCCGTATTGTCCACGTCCACCTGATTGGTGTACATACTTACCTTCACAATCAGCAGCCTTAGTGATTGTTTCACGGTAAGATACTTGTGGAGCACCTACGTTACATTCAACATTGAATTCACGTCTCATACGGTCAACGATGATGTCAAGGTGTAATTCACCCATACCAGCGATGATAGTTTGGCTTGTTTCGTGATCAGTGTATGTCTTGAATGTAGGGTCTTCTTCAGCTAACTTAATTAAAGCATTTGTCATCTTTTCTTGGTCAGCCTTAGTCTTTGGTTCTACAGCAACTGAGATAACTGGTTCTGGGAACTTCATTTGTTCAAGAACGTAGTCATTCTTTTCTTCAGTTAATGTATTACCAGTAGTTGTGTTCTTGAAACCGATAGCAGCAGCGATGTCTCCAGCGTATACTTCTTCGATTTCTTGTCTATGGTTAGCATGCATTTGCACGATACGACCAAGACGTTCCTTAACACCCTTAGAAGTGTTAACGATATAAGAACCTGAAGTGATATGACCTGAATAAACACGGAAGAATGTTAAACGTCCAACGAATGGGTCAGTCATAACTTTGAATGCTAAAGCCATGAACTTTTCATCATCAGCTGGTCTGAATTCCTTTTCTTCACCTTCTGAGTCATAACCTTTTACATTACCAATGTCTAGTGGGTTTGGTAAGTAATCAATAACAGCATCAAGCATTAACTTAACACCGATATTGTGATAAGCAGAACCACATAATACTGGGAAGAATTCAGCCTTTAATACTTCAGTACGGATAACTTCTTTAATCTTTTCGATTGTAATTTCCTTACCTTCTAAGTAGTCAGCCATTAATTCTTCATCGAATTCTGCGATAGTTTCGATTAAAATAGCTCTCTTTTCTTCTACGATGTCTGCTAAATCAGCTGGAATTTCGATTTCCTTGTAGTTTTCTTCAGCATCACCTGAGAATTCATATGCTTTTCTTTCAATAAGGTCAATAACACCTCTGAATTGATCTTCAGCACCTATTGGCCATTGAATAGCAGCAGCATTTGCACCTAAACGAGAGTGAATAGTACCTACTGAATATTCGAAGTCAGCTCCTACCTTATCCATCTTGTTAACGAATACGATACGAGGAACTCTATATTCAGAAGCTTGACGCCATACAGTTTCAGTTTGAGGTTCAACACCTGCTTGACCATCTAATACTGTAACAGCACCATCTAGAACACGTAGTGAACGTTGAACTTCAACTGTAAAGTCTACGTGACCTGGAGTATCAATGATATTTAAACGGTAACCCTTCCAGTAAGCTGTTGTAGCAGCAGAAGTGATAGTGATACCACGTTCCTTTTCTTGCTCCATCCAGTCCATTTGAGAAGCACCATCGTGTGTTTCACCGATAGCATGAATCTTCTTAGTGTGGAATAGGATACGTTCAGTAGTTGTTGTCTTACCGGCATCGATGTGAGCCATGATACCAAAATTACGGTAAGTGTCTAATGAATGTTCTCTTGCCATTTTGTTTTGTTCTCCTTATAAATGATTAGAAACGATAGTGAGCGAACATCTTGTTTGCTTCAGCCATCTTATGAACATCATCACGCTTCTTAACAGCAGCACCTTGGCCATTAGCAGCATCCATGATTTCCTTAGCTAGTCTATCTTCCATAGACTTGTCATTTCTTTGACGAGAATAGTTAACTAACCATCTTAATCCTAAAGTTTCTCTTCTTTCAGGTCTAACTTCAGTTGGAACTTGGTAATTTTGTCCACCGATACGACGGCTCTTAACTTCGATTACTGGCATGATATTATTCATAGCTGTATTGAAAACTTCAACAGCTGGTTTACCAGTCTTTTCTTCAACTTGCTTTAAAGCACCATAAACGATACCTTGAGCAACACCTTTCTTACCATCTAACATAATAAAGTTGATACACTTAGTAACTAACTTTGAATTATAAATAGGATCAGCAAGAACGTCTCTTCTAATAATATGTCCCTTACGAGGCATGGCGATCCCTCCTTCTTTTTAAAAATTATATTTATTTTGATTTTATATTTATATCTAAACTCTAAAATCTAAACCTTACTAGCAATGGATCTATTATTTGCTAGCTTTTGGTCTCTTAGCACCGTATTTAGAACGGCTTTGCTTACGATCTGCAACTCCAGTAGTATCAAGAGTACCACGGATGATGTGATAACGTACACCTGGTAAATCCTTAACACGACCACCACGGATAAGAACAGTTGAGTGCTCTTGTAATGAGTGACCTACACCTGGAATATACGCAGTTACTTCGATACCATTAGTTAATTTAACTCTGGCATATTTTCTTAAAGCTGAGTTTGGCTTCTTTGGTGTCATTGTAGTAACACGAGTACAAACTCCACGCTTTTGTGGGCATGCTAGAGAAGTTTGAGATTTCTTTAATGAGTTGTAACCAATTCCAAGACTTGGAGCCTTTGACTTCTTTTCTACAGCTTTTCTTCCATTACGAACTAATTGTGCAATTGTTGGCATTGTAATTCTCCTTTCTACCATTTAAGTTTGGTTATTTAATTACTTGCTTTATATCTTATATATATGTATATAGGACACAATTTTCACAGCGATTATGATTATATATATTTTATAATGCCTTGTCAATCAAAATTTGTAAGTTTTTTTACTTTTTTTATCATTATCCGATACGCCCGAGTATGTGTAAAGCAAAAATGCTTTATTATAGGGATATGCTTAAAAATTAGTTTTTCTAGATTTTCAATCAATTTATATATATTTGATAATGTATCACAATCAAACTTTTTTACATAAATCTTTACAATATTTATGTCAATTTAAATACATAGAAATTACTATTTATATATTATTATCTTTATATAAGTATGATGCCTTATAATTATTTCAAGATATTCCTCTTATACCATCTTCAATATTCTTTTTGATTAATTAATCATTTTATTATATAATATCTATACTTGTTCCCGTAGCATAGCTGGATAATGCAATAACCTCCTAAGTTATAGACCGCCTGTTCGAATCAGGTCGGGAACGCCATTACTTGAAACTTTTAAGTTATAAATAGTTTTTCTATTTGTAACTTTTTTCATTTTTATAAATAAAAAAACTGTGAAACGCAATCACATACATTCCACAGTTCTAATCTTATATTTAATTATTAATTATATAGTAATGATAAACTTATCAATATCGTATAT
>CAVAIM010000007.1:0-17719 GCA_963588755.1 bacterium
TTTCTTACCTGCTCTTGCGAATAGAATAAATAATGTAGATACATCAAGATATGAATTAGTAATTAATAGTATTCCAGGTCTATTTTTCCCTATTTTAATGGGTGTCTTTATCGCAATCTTTGTTACAGAAGATGATGAAAATGGCGCAATAAAGACATTATATGCAAAAGGATATAATAGAACTAAAGTATTTATATCTAAATATCTAGTATCTTTATGTGGTATTCTTTTAATTGTTATATTCACTATGTTAGTTGCTTATTTATTTGGACTTATTGCGTGGAACAATGATACTTATAGAAAAGATAGGTGTTTAGAAATTGTATCAAAGAAGATAATGATAGTTATTGCATATCACTCAGTATTCTTTGCGATTACATCATTCTTCTCTAAGATAGCACCTAGTGTTACATTAAACATATTATCTCCATTTATTGTATCTATAATAGTTAGTTTAATTGAAGCTATTTATGAAAATAATGTTAAAAATAAAATCTTAAATCTAAATAAGTATGAACTAGCTTCTATGTTGTTAGATGGTGATACAGATGTTAATGTATATTTAGTATGTATTGTTTATATTGTAGTATTTGCGTGCTCAGGATATCTATTTAATAGAAGAAAAGAAGTATAATTTTAAAATACTCCTCGAGTCTACATAACAATGTGGACTCTTTTTTAATGTGGGTATTAATAAATAAAAAGACTACACTAGTAATTTTAGTGTAGTCATTTATGTTAATTAAATAAATCAATTTCTATTAATTTGATTTCAAGAGGAGTAATAGTTGAACTAATCTCTAACGTATTATTCTTAATTTCTCCTGTATTAAATTTAGATGCAGGAGTTGTAAGGCTTCTTAACATTTCACAAGTTTCTTTATCAGGAATACCTGAAACATTTAATCTATGTGCTACATCATAGATAGAACCTGTTTCATGGTTTACTGATGTAGATTTTTCTCTGAATTGTTTATATTTGATATTAGAAATATTGAAGTTAAATACAATATCCTTATTTTCTGCAAATGGAATATATCTATTATTTTGACTTAAGTTGAAATAGTCTCCTGTTGCATATAGATTAGAGAAGTGTTCATAGTTATACGCAAGAATAATTATCTTATTATTTTCTTTAGTAATAATATAACCATCGCCTTTTTCAATAATTTCACTACCTAATTTAGATAAGAACTTATATGCATAATAAGATGGTTTCTTTATACCATTAATTGTATAGAATCCTAATCCTCCGTGAAGGAAGTTGTCAGGTAATTGAGTTTCATCAATTAAATCTGATAAATACCAATGACCAAACGCGTCTAGTCTATTAATGTTTTCAACAATAGATTTAACAATATAACAAGAATTAAATATTGTATCTGATAATAGATTTCTATGACTTGTAGTAAAGTTAAATTCAGTTAAATACACCTTAGAACCATAATAGAAGTTCTTTGATTTAACTAAATCAACAAACTTAGTGAAATTGTTTTGATCAGTAGGGAATTGTTCTTTGTTTATTTGATTAAAGTAATTTGAAAAATTATTTTCAAAATAATGAACAATTAAGAAATTAGGATAACAATCATTTCTTTGACAATAACTTAAAAAATTCTTATCCCAATTTATCATTTCTTTGCATATAGGAAGAAGTGAAGGAGAACCCACTTCTATGAATTGATCTTTAGATTTTATAAGAGTAAATATTTGTTTATATAATTTAAAGAAGTGGTTATCTTCACTAAATCCATAGGCGTGTTCTGATGTGTCTGGTGCATTCCAGAATGTGAATGGCCAGGTTCTAACCTCTTCCCGAGAATATTTTTCTATAATATGGTCAAGAAAAGTTGATATTAAGTCAAGATAAGCTTGATCATTTTCAGGCTCAGATACAATTGTACCATTATCATAGAATGATTTATTTTTTGCAAGTGCATAAGGCATAAAGCTTAACTGAATTAATGGTTTAATCTTTAGACTTAGTATATAATCAAGCACCATATCTATATAAACGAAAGAATATGAGACTAAAGCACCTTTAGTTTTTACTACATGAAGTGAATCATCAAATATACCATGGAACTTAACATACTTAAATGGTATTTCTCTTAGAGTTTCTTCAATTTCTTTTCTTATGGTAAAGTTTAAAAAGTCTTTTGCGTGTGCTACTGAAAAATAATTTAAATATGATTTAGATAAAGGTTTTGAATTAAGATAAGAAGTATTAATATCACTTATAATACTATTTTTATGTTTCTTAATCGCAAGTTGATATTTAATATCATTATTTTTTAATAATTTATCTAAATATTTATTAGTTTCAAAATCAGTTAAGAATTTAGATTCAAGATTTGATTTAGAGTCTAGATTCTTTTTATATTCACTAGGAGTTACATTATAAATCTTTTTAAAGGCTCTAACATAGGCTCTGTCATCTGAAAAACCAAAAAGAAGAGCCAAATCTTCAAGTGTGTATTTGTTTTCAAGTAAGCTTGATATAGATTTAGAAATTCTTAACTCATCATAATAGTCTTGGAAGTTTTGACCAAAATATTCAGTAAAGAATGACGAAATATAAGGTACAGTTAAACCAAAATGATTAGATAAATCTTTTAGTGTAAGAACTTTTTGATAGTTTAAATTAATATATTTAATAATTTCTCTAAGTCTAGCCTGACTCTTGTTAGGGCTAGATTTTTTTGTGTTTGAGATAACTCTATATTTATTCATAAACTCTGCAAATAGAGAATATACAATAGATAAATTTGCATATTTAGAGTTATCTTGATACTTTAAATTATAGTTTACTATAGAAGCTAGTAAAGCTTTTATTTTCTTATAAGGAGTTTTATCTTCTTCAATACTTGAATTACATTGGAATGTTAATTCATCAATATTTTGATCTTCAACACCAATTTTTTCTAAGTCTAGTAAAAGGGATAGAACCACTGCATTATCACCTTTTATATAATGTGTATCATATCTATTTATTAATATGATATCTTCTGTAGCTAACAAAAATTGATTAGAACCTATTGTTATTTCTGCACTTCCTTCAAGTACATAAATTAATTCAAGTTCCTTATGCCAGTGAGGTTTTTGTTCGCCTAACTTGTAAATGAACATTCTGAATGGAATAGAATCTTCAAATTTAAATAATTCATAAGTAATACTTTCCATGGCATTATTTTAACTTAAATTTTTGATATTTACAAGTTAAGGTACAAAATTTTAAGATTTTTAGGGGTTGTGAAAACGTTTGAAACATCAAAATTATTAAAAATTTGTAAATTAAACCAAAATAAAAGCGTTTTCATAAAATTGCAAAAAGAATAAAATATAAATGTAAAATAAAAGTGTTTTAAGAAAGGAGAGTATGAATTATTCATACGAGGAAAAAATATGAAAGAACCAATTTTTAAAGCAACACACATCGTTAAGCAATTCGGACCAACTATAGCACTTAACGACGTAGATATTGAAATATATCCTGGAGAAATTAGAGGTTTCATCGGAGAAAACGGTAGTGGTAAATCTACAATGAGCCAAATCATGACAGGTATATATGAAAAAACAAGTGGTACAATGTACTATCATGGTGAGGTTTGGGAACCTAAGAGCCAAGTAGATGCGTTAAGTAAAGGTATAGGTATTATCGTACAAGAAAATGGTACAATTTCAGCTATATCTGTTGCAGAAAATATCTATTTGGGTGAATTAAAACAATTTAGTGGTAAAAATTACTTTGAAGAAAGAAGAATTGTAAACTTCTCTCCTTTATATGATTTAGATACTAAATCGTTTGAAGCACTAGCTAATGAGGCTATCTCAAACACATTAGAACACAAAGAATTAATTAAGGATTATAAGACTAAGCTTAAAGCTGAATATTTAAGATTAAAAGAAGAATTAGTTAAATCTTGCAAAGAAAAAGAAGAAAAGTTAAAGAGTGAATTTGATGTTAAATCTAATGAATTATATGAGAAATTTACTCAAGAAATTAATTCACTAGGTGAGAAGCATAAGGCTGATAATGTAGATGAAAAGACTAAAGCTTATAGAATTAGTTATGAATCTAGTGAACTAAAGAAGAATTATAAGAAAGATATTAAGAGATTATATCAAGAAACTTATATGAAGCTTGGTTGGTTAAAGTCTGATTTAGAAGCTTTAAAGAATGAGTATAAGAATGCGCTAGACGACATTAATAAACCTCATGAAAGTAAAGGTTTAAGAAAAGTAAAAGACTTCTTCTTAACAGCTATATTTGGTTTATTTGTAAATAATGATAAGTTGCAAAGACATTCTAAATATGCACTAGCTAAGATTGGTGTTAATGATATCGATCCTAAGATGATTACAGCTAGATATGATATGCAACAAAGAAAGCTTATTGAAATAGCTAAATGTTTAAATAAGGATCCTGAAATCTTTATCGTTGACGAAACTACTACTGCTCTATCTGAAACAGGAAGAAATCTTCTATATAAGAAGATGGAAGAATTAAAGAATGAAGGTAAATCAGTATTATTCATTTCTCATGACTTAGAAGAGTTAATGGATAAATGTGATACTTTAACAGTTTTACGTGATGGTAACATTGTTGCTAACCTTGAAAAAGAAAAAGGTGAATTCGTAGCTGATGATATCAAGAAGTTCATGATTGGTCGTGAATTAAAAGGTGATTACTATCGTTCTGATTATGATTCAAGCTATTCTGATCAAGTAGTATTAAAGATGGTAGATGGTATTGAAGGTAGATCACTTAGACACGTAAACCTAGAATTACATAAGGGTGAAATCTTAGGTATTGGTGGTTTATCTGAATGTGGTATGCATACTTTAGGTAAAGCATTATTTGGTAATATCAAGATTGAAGGTGGTTATGTATACACTGGTGAAAATCTTGATAAGCTTGTAAGAAGTGAAACATTTGCGATGAGCCAAAAGATAGGATATCTTCCTAAGAACCGTGATGTTGAAGCTTTATCACTAAAGACTTCAATATTTGATAACATCGCAATCGCATCAATCAATAACATTGCAAAATTAAATTTATTTGTTTCTAAATCTGATGAAAAGAAACTTGTTAATAAAGAAGTTAAAGATTTACAAATTAAATGTAATTCAAGTCAAGACTTAGTATCTAAGCTAAGTGGTGGTAATAAACAAAAGGTATCACTTGCTAAATGGATTGCGAATGACTCAGAAATTCTAATTCTTGACTGTCCTACTCGTGGTGTAGACATTGGTGTTAAACAATTTATTTACCAATTACTATACAAGATGAAACAAGAAGGTAAGTCAATCATTATGATTAGTGAAGAGTTACCTGAATTAATCGGTATGTCAGATAGAATTCTTATTATGAAAGACGGAGAAATTAAGAAAGAATTTATGCGTTCTCCTGATTTAACACAAGAACAAATTGTTGAGTATATGATTTAGAAAGGAGAAGAAAAATGGAAAATTACGGATTTAAATATTTTGATTCTTCCTTTGTTGATAAAGTTGTTAAATACAGCGAATCAACTAAAGATAAAGAAGAAGGCAAACAACTTATAAAAGAGTTAAGAGCTGAATATAAGAGATTAGATAACAACTTAAATAATGAAATAAAAAGTGAAATCAAATCTTTAAATGAAACACATAAGAAAAATATTAGTGATTCAAAGACACAAAAGGCTAATCAATTAGCTAATGTAGATTCTAATCAAGATAAGAAAGAATTAAAGAATGTAGTTGTCGGTATTAAGACAATGTGTAAAAGATCTATTAAGAAAGAAAATAGAGATTATGTAGAAACTTTAAAGAACTTAAAGATGCAAAGAGTTGATCTACATTTAGAATTAGTAAAACTAATTGCAAATGTATCTGATAAGGTTTCACCACTTGATTCTTTAAGAAGTAAGAGACTTGAATCAAGTGCTACATTCAACTTTAAACAAACAATTACATCAAAGCGTTTCTGGGTAAACCTAATCCCATTATTCATGTTAATCTTAATTATTGTAGCTTATGTAATAGGTAAAAATATAACAGGTTACAATGGTGACTTAGGTGACGTTATCAATAATGGTATCTTCGTTGCAGTAGTTGCAACAGGTGCAGTATTCATCTACTCGCAAGGTGGATTCGATATGTCACTTGGTAATGCAAGTTTAATGTGTGCTACTGTGGCAGCTATAACTTATAATTCAACTCATAACCTTGCAGTATCATTAATCGTTGCAGTAATACTTGGTGCAGCACTTGGTATTATAAATGCGATTCTTGCAACAATGCTTAACTTACCAGTAATGGTTATGACTCTTACAATGATGAATATCCTATCAGCTATTCATGAAGCTATCCTTGATGAATATGGTGGATTAATTAATGTTGATTCAGGAATGATTTCATCTCCTTGGATCTATGCAATATTCTTACTTGTATTCTTTATCCTATGTTTTGTAATATTCAACTATACAAAGGTAGGTAGAAGAAACAAATTTATCGGTGCTAATAAAGTAGCCGCTAGATTTAATGGTATTAACTTAATGCGTGCAGGTATCATCTCATTTGCAATCTCAGGTATTGGTCTTGGTATTTGTGGATTTATATTTGCATGTTCAATGTCTGGTACAAAGTACGGTGCAACTACAGTGTTATCTCAAGTAGGTTTAAATGTAGTTATCGCAATCGTATTTGGTGGTATGACAACTTCAGGTGGTGCAAAGAGTAAAGTATCTTGTGCAATCATTGGTGCTTTCTTCTCAGTATTCTTAGATGAATTCTTTGCAGCAATCTCAACACCAACATTCCAAGTTGGTTCATATTCTTACATGGTTAAGGGTATCGTATTCATTATCGTATCTTTAGCTAACATGTGGGACACTAGAAGCAAAATGCTTGCTTCAGGAGGTAGTATACAATAATGAATTATTCTAAACCTATTAAATTTAATGATTCTAGTATAAGTAATAATCCTAAAGTACAAAGAAAGAAGAATCGTATATTCTGGTCTCTGTTCTGTCCAGTTCTAATGATTCTAATTGCTTCAGCTATGTCAAATATGAATGGTACAGGATTATTCAATATCGGTTCAGCATTTGACAATTTCTCAAACATTATGATTATGGGACGTACTGTATTAATGACACTTATTGCAGCACTAGCCCTAAATACTAACCTAAACTCAGGTCGTATGGATTTCTCGCTAGGTGCAACAGGGGTTCTAGCTTGTCTATTTGCCTCTCTAATTGTTCCTGGTGTAGATACAATCCCTCACATCTTCCAATTCTTATTACTTTCAATCTTATTTGGAATGATCCTAGGATTTATCCATTCACTAGTTTTAATCTCAACTAAGCTTCCTCCAATTGTTATCTCTCTTGGTATGTGCTTAGTATATGAAGGTATAGCTAAAGTAGTAGCTGAAGCTACAGGTTCAACTGGTACAGTAAATCTTGCGATGGGAAGCCATACAACAAGCTTCTTCCAAGAGCCTATTATCTTAATTCCAGCTTTAATTATTATCTGCTTAGTTATGGCTGCAGCTCTATGCTACACAAGATTTGGTTATAACAAATTAGCTTTAGTTTATGATCAAAAGATTTCAGTAGATACAGGTATCAATGAAATTTCTCACTGTATCGTATCATTCATTATCGCAGGTGCACTAATTGCCATCTATCAAGTAATGTCAAGCTGTGGTACATCAAGTATTACAATCAATGTAAACCTTGCATCAAGTGGTACAGTATTTAAAAACTTCTTACCAATATTCATTGGTGGAATACTTGCTAAATACTCTAACCAAATTGTAGGTTTATTACTAGCTGTAATCGGTACAACTTGTCTATATACATATGGATTTGATAATGCGTTAACTGCTACAGTATCTTCTCTACTTAATGGATTCTCAGTATTCGCAGTATTAGTATACATGGTTGATAAAGATAGATTCATTAACTGGTTCAAGATGAAACAGTATATGAGAAGAGAAAAGAAATTATATCCTAATGGTAAGGAGGAATAGAAATGAAAAAACACATCATTAAAAGAACTTTAATTGCTTTAAGTGCTGCAACAACACTTGCAACATTAACTAGCTGTAACATCGAAAGTTTATTCATCTATGGTAAAACTCAAACAGTTTCATCAGATATTGAAACATTTGATAATACTCAAAACTCAATATTCTTTGCCTTATATAACTATTATGGATATGAAGGACAACACTTCACTAATAAGTGGTTAGGTATGAACGATGCATTAGCTCGTCATGGTGTGGAAGTAACAGGTTATGAAGGTCAAAAGGATGCTAGAAAGTTTAATATAACTATTAAATCATCTTCAGACCTTCCATCTGATACACAAATTTACATGGTAAACAACCAAAACTGGGACTCAGGTATTCAATATGATAAACCATTTAAGAAATATCACCCAATGGCTGTTATTAGTACATGTAATGGTGTTGAATTCGCATCAAGCCCTATCTTATCAAGTGGGGATGGTATCTCAAACGCAACAATGGGTGGTTTCTCAGATACTTATAGAACAGCATTTGAAAATGGATCACTTAGATATTTAGTTGCAAAATATTCAGCTCATATCTTACCTATCTTTGCAGCTGGTGTATATGCAGCTGAAAATGGTGAAGCTATGAAGAATAGTGATGGAACAGCTTTAAGACTATCTATTACTAACTGGGCTATTCAAACATTAAGTGAATATGATGAACTTAACGCAATCGATAGTGTTGCAAGTGATCATCCTACATTAAGAAAGATTAATGTAGATAAGTACTTTGATAAGAATAGTGATTCTTATGGCGCTGATAAGTTAGCAGAGTTTGTAAGTAATTCTTCAAAGGATGCAATTAAAGCTTTATACGCTGAAAATGGAACTAATGCAGATGCTGATAAAGCAAGCTTTAGAACTGGTGAAAAGATTACAGTTGGTATTATCGCTCCATCTTCAGTAAATGATACAGTTCAAAGATATATTGATTATATTAAAGATTATCTAGCACAAGCTTATAACGTAGAAGTACTTCCTACAGGTAGTGTAACAAGTACTGATACACAATCAACTGTTGCGAAAAAGTTATGTAACCAAGGTGCTAAATTCATTATCTCTTTACAAGATGATACTGAAAGAAATAAAGCAGCTCAAATCTGTAATGATAACAATGTATTCTTTGCAATCGGTGGTAGTTGTCAAAACTTAATCGACTATGAAGAAATTAAGAATTTAAAATACTATGTAGGTAGTATTGGTACAAGCCCTGAAGAAGAGCGTCGTGCCGCTGATGAAATGACAGAATACTATTTACAATGTATGATTCATAGAGCTAAGAGCCAAAATGATTTAATTGAATATCAAACAGAATATAAAAAATTAAATACTGAATCTAAGACTTACTATATCATTCCTTATAAAGAGGAGGATTATGAGTAATGGCACTGTTTAGTATTGATTTATATGTAAAAGCTTTAGCTCGTAAAACTAAAATTGATTTAGTTATTCCTACACTTAATTTACAGGGTGTACTAAAAAACAATGATGAGAAGTATTATCAAAATAGTAAGAAGAAGTATCCTTTACTAATTTGTTTACACGGATTTGGTGATGATCTAAATGGTTGGCAAACTAATACACCAATAATTAAATGGTGTGAAGAAAAGGGTATAGCTGCATGTTTTATTAACGGAGAAAACAAGTGGTATCTAAATATGGGACCTATTGATGATTTCTATAGTTTAATAGAACGTGATGTAGTTGATTTCTTATATGGTAATTTCAGTGTACTATCTCCTGATATGCCTCTTGCAATAGCTGGTGTATCAATGGGAGGATATGGTGCTTTATATCATTATTTAAAGAATACTGATAAATATAAAGCATGCATTTCACTAAGTCCTGCAACTAAGCCAGACTTTGTTGATGAGTCTAAGTATGGTACATTAAGAGATTTGTTCTTAAATAATAAAGATAATAAATTAAATATATATCTATCTATCGGATCTAGAGACTTTATATATGAACCTTCAATGGAATTAAATAGTTTCTTAAAAGAAAACGACATTGATTGTGAATATAAAGTAGTAGAAGGATATGATCACTCTTGGAATTTATGGAGTGATGAATTAGTTCATATATTTGATTATTTACAAAAAATTGAATTCATTAAATAGGAGGATTTAAAAATGAAAAAGAAAAGTTTAATGATTTTTGGTTCAGCTGCATTATGTCTTGCAGCACTTGCAAGCTGTGGTGAAAGTAAAGAACCTGAATTTAATGCAGAAGAATTAGTTAAGACATTTGATTCAAGTATTAATACAACAGTATCTTTAACTTATACTGCAAATTATGATATGGATGTAAATGCTAACGGTGGAACTGGTAATATGGATTCATTCAAGCATAAAATCCGTTCTACAACTGTAGCTGAAATTGATTTAGGTAGTGACTTATATATTAAGACAAAGAAAACTACTAGAGATGAATTACATGATACTAAAGATACAGTAACAGAAGAAATCTTATATAAGAAAGATGGAAAATATTACTATGAAACAACTTCTACTCTAGCAGTTGAAGTAAGTGCAAGTGATGCGGCTGGCAAGGTTGATTCTATTTTAAAGAGTGTAACAGCTGAACAAGCTGGTTCAATTGATACATCTACTCTTTTATACAACAAGACTGATAGATCTTACTTTGAAGCTCAATTATTTTGTTCAGATGCAATCTTAGGTGCTGATAAGGATGATTATTTAGAAGCTGTTCCTTCATACTCTAAAGAAGGAGACGGACTAAAGGCTACTTATAAACCAGAATATGTTGGTTATAAGACAGATGGTGGTCAATCAGACTTAAAGGGTAGTGAATACGCTGCTGAATTCAATGTGATTACTAATGGTAAGGGATATGTAACAAGCTTCTCAGAAAAGTATAATAGTGCTTCTCTAGACATGCATATTATGACTCCTGCACCTACAATCATCTTAACTGGTGAAAGAAAGTTCTCTGCTACATATGGAGAGGCTATTACTAAAGCTACTTCAGTAGCTCATGAAGCTTCTAAGTTAGCTTATGAAGCTTCAACTGGTGGTACATTTGTTGTTGGAACTTGTGCAAATGGTGATTATTCAAATATGCAAGTAGTTACTAGTGGTGCTGATCTTGAACTTGGTAAACTTGTTTGTGTAAAGCCTACTGCAGAAGATGGTAAGGAAGTTAAGTCTGTTACTTTAAATGGTAATAGTACTACATTAATTGACCCTACAAGTGCTGGTGGTTGGTATTGCTTCAACGTTACAAGTGGTACTAATACAGTTGTAGTTGAATTTAAGGATAAGTCATCAAGTGGTGAAACTAAGGAACTTAAATTCCAATATGAAGGTACTGTTAACAACATGGCAATCAAGTTAAACCTTTATAAGGACAATACATTTACAGTTACATGCCCAAGTTATGCTGGTGCAACTGCAATTACAGGTACTTATACAATGGCTAATGGTCAAATTGTATTAACTGCATCTTCAATTTCATACATGGCATATGAAACAAAAACTGCTACATTAACAGCTTCTTCTGACTTCATGTCATTAACTGGAGATTTCTTCAGCACAGCTTATAATGTAACTTTAACTTATGTAGCTCAAAGTAACTAATTATTAAATTATTGTGGCCCTTTAAATAAGTAAAAGTTAAAGGGCTACAACATTATATGGAGGAATTTTATGGAAATTAAAAGAAATGATGATTTCAAAGATAAGGTTATTGTAATCACTGGTGGTGGCGGAGTAATTTGTTCTGCAATTGCTGAAGGATTCTGTGCTAGTGGTGCTAAGGTAGCTTTACTTAATTTAAGTTTAGAAGCTGCTGAGGCTAAAGCTCTAGATTTAACTAAAAAAGGTTATGTTGCAAAAGCTTATCAATGTAATGTATTAAAGAAAGATGAATTAGAGTCTGTAAGACAAAGTATATTACAAGACTTAGGTCCATGTGATGTTTTAATCAATGGTGCTGGTGGTAATAATGCAAGAGCTAATACTGATGATGAGTTCTTTGAAGAGCGTGATTTAGGCAATATGAAAACTTTCTTTGATTTAGATGAATCAGGTATTGAGTTTGTATTCAATCTAAATTATATGGGTACAGTTTTACCTAGCCAAGTGTTTGCTCGCGACATGATTGGAAGAAGTGGTTGCTCAATCATTAATATTTCAAGTATGAATTCATTCACTCCATTAACTAAAATTCCTGCATATAGTGGTGCTAAAGCTGCAGTATCTAACTTTACTGAGTGGCTTGCAGTACATTTCTCTCGTGTTGGAATCAGAGTTAATGCAATTGCACCTGGCTTTTTAGTTACAGCTCAAAATAAGGATTTATTATTTGATAAAGAAGGAAATCCAAGTGAAAGAGCTAATAAGATTTTAAGAAATACACCAATGTCTCGTTTTGGAAGTCCTGAAGAGATGATTGGACCTACTCTATTCTTAGCTGATCCTAATAAGGCAAGTTTTGTAAATGGTGTAGTGTTACCAATTGATGGTGCATTTAACGCATATAGTGGGGTATAAAATTATGAAAATGACTTTTCGTTGGTATGGTTTAGATGATAAGAATAAACTAGATTATATTAGACAAATTCCAAATATGAGTGGTGTAGTTACTGCACTTTACTCAGTACCTGTTGGTGAAGTATGGCCTGAAAATGAAATTAAAGAATTAAAAGAGGCTGTAAACGCTAAGGGTTTAGAAATGGAAGTAATTGAATCTGTTCCTGTTAGTGAAGATATTAAACTTAGAAGTGGTAACTATAAGAAACATATTGAAGCTTTCAAACAAAATATTAGATTACTAGCTAAATACGGTGTTAAGTGTATTTGTTACAACTTCATGCCAGTATTTGACTGGACAAGAAGCGAACTTGACCACGTAAATAAAGATGGATCTAAGTCTTTAGTATACTATGAAGAAGATGTAGCTAAAATGGATCCTACTAAACTTACTTTACCAGGTTGGGATGCTTCATATAAGCCTGAAGAAGTTGCTGAATTAATTAAGAAGTATCAAGCTTTAGGTGAAGAAGGTTTATGGAATAATTTAAAATTATTCCTTGAAGAAATCATCCCAGTAGCACATGAATGTGATGTACTTATGGCTATTCATCCTGATGATCCAGCTTGGCCAATCTTTGGTATTCCAAGATTAATTACTTGTGAAGAAAATGTTGATAGATTCTTGAAGTTAGTTGATGATCACTATAATGGATTAACATTCTGTACAGGTTCATTTGGATCTAGTCCTAAGAATGATATTGTACATATGATTGATAAGTATTCAAAGATGGATAGAATTCATTTTGCACATTTAAGAAATGTAAGACAACTTGGCCCTCATTCATTTGAAGAAGCAGCACACTATTCAGCTGACGGTTCACTTGATATGTATGAAATATGTAAGGCATTACATAAGAATGGATACAATAAATATATTAGACCAGACCATGGTAGAATGATTTGGGATGAAGAAGCTAAACCAGGATATGGTTTATATGACAGAGCATTAGGTGCTATGTATTTAAGCGGTCTATGGGAAGCTTTAGATAAAGAAAATAAATAAGGAGTATATGGATTATGAAATTATTAGAACCTTTAAAATGCGGAAATATTACATTAAAAAATAGAATTATGTTTCCACCTCTTACTACAGGATATGAAGAGCGTGATGGATCAATTGGCAAGAGGTCATTTAATTTCTATACATCTTTAGCTAAGGGAGGATGTGGATACATTGTAATTGGTGATGTTACACCTATTATGACTATTTCTCCTACTCCTAAACTATTTAATGATGGACAAATTGCTTCATATAAAGCATTAGCTGATGAAGTTCATAAGTATGGTGCAAAACTAGGTGTACAAATTTTCTACCCTGAATACCATGCCGCTAAAATGATGGCTTTATTTAAAGAAGGAAAACAAAAAGAAGCACTAGATTTACTTCACTATGATATGATTCACTTTGTATCTGAAGTTACTAAAGAAGAACTAATTGAAATAGTTGATACAATTGCAGCTTGTGCAAAGCGTGCTGAAACATCTGGAGTTGACGTAATTGAAGTACATGGTGATAGATTATGTGGCTCATTATGTTCTAAGATTTTAAATAAGAGAAATGACGAATTTGGTGGAAGTTTTGAAAACAGAACTAAGTTTGCACTTCTTGTAGTTGATAAGATTAGAGAAGTTTGTCCTTCAGTTACTATTGAATATAAACTACCTATTGTAACTAAACATGAAAATGGTGTTTTACAAGGTAAAGGTGGTCTTGAAATAGAAGAAGCGTGCGAATTTGCAAAATTACTTGAAGCACATGGAGTTAATATGATTCATGTAGCTCAAGCTAACCATACAGGTAATATGAATGATACTATTCCTGCAATGGAAACTAGACCTTATGCATTTATGCTTGAAGAAACTAAGGCTATTAAGAAGGTTGTTTCAATTCCTGTAAGTATTGTAGGTAGAGTAGCTACTACAAAGATGGCTGAAGACATTCTTGAAAAAGGATACTGTGACTATATTGGATTCGGTAGAAACCTATTAACTGATCCAGCAATCGCCAATAAGTTAGAAAAAGGTGAAGCTTGTTCTATTAGACGTTGTATGATGTGTAATAAAGGTTGTACTGATGCGATTATGGGACGTCGTGCTGTATCTTGTGTATTAAATGCTGAGAACGGTTATGAAGGTGAACGTAATATCGGAAAAGCTACTGTATCTAAAAATGTATTAGTTGTTGGTGCTGGTATTGCAGGACTTGAGTCTGCAAGAGTTCTTGCATTAAGAGGTCACTCTGTAACTGTTTGTGACAAAGAATTAAATATTGGTGGTCAAATCAATATTGCATGTATTCCTCCTAGAAAGAGTGAAATGAAGAGAAGCTTAGTATACTATTCAAATGTATTAAAGAACTTAAATGTTAAGTTTATGTTAGGACATGAATTTGTATCAAGTGATGCTAAAGACTATGATGAAATAGTTATCGCAACAGGTGCTAAGTCTTTAAGACCACGTATTGAAGGAATTGATAATCTTAATGTTCTTGATAGCTGGGATGTACTAGCTGAAAAAGAAATACCATATGGAAAGATTGCTGTATGCGGTGGAGGACTTGTAGGTAGTGAAACTGCAGAATATCTTGCAAATAAAGGTTATGATGTTTCAATTATTGAAATGCGTGATAAGATTGCAAGTGAAGAATCTTCAACAATATTACCATTTATGTTAGAAGACTTTAAGAAACATAATGTTAAACAATATATACTACATAAGATTTCTAAATTTACAGAAACTGGTGTAGAAACTATTGTAGTTGACAAGGATGGTAATGAAGTAAGTCGCGAATTTATTGAGTGTGATACTATTGTAAACGCACTTTCAAGCGTTAAGGTATTACCTAATGTTGAAAACATTGATAAGCCTCTACATTATGTAGGTGATTGTGCTGGTGAAAGACCATCTAATATTGAACACGCAATCAAGAGTGCTTATGATGTTTGTGTAGAAATTTAAAAAGGAAATTAAAGGTGAAGAGTATTATGATAGATTTAACTAAAAAACCATTTTATCTAAATGATAGTGATATTAATTGGGTTAATGAGACTCTAAATAACATGTCAACTTTAGATAAAGTAAAACAATTATTCGTTGATATGATTAACACTACAGATAAAGAAAAATTAGAAGAATTAGCTAATGAACGTAAGTTTGGTGGTGTTAGATATACTAATAGAGACGCTCGTACATTACAAACAATGATTAATACTCTTCAACAAGCTACTAATATTCCACTACTTGTTGCATCAAATGCTGAAAGTGGTGGAAATGGTGCTTGTTCTAATGGAACAGAAATTGGTTGTGGAGTAAAGATTGGTGCTACACAAAATAAAGAATATGCTTATAAATTAGGTAATATTAGTGGTAAGGAAGCTAAAGCTTGTGGATGCAATATTACATTTGCACCAGTTGTAGATATTAATATGAACTTCCATAATCCTATTATCTCATCAAGAAGCTTTGGTAGTGATTCTAATCTAGTACGTGATTACTCTTTAGAATACTTAAAAGGTGCACATGAGGCGGGTATTGCATGTTGTGCAAAGCACTTCCCAGGGGATGGTGTAGATGAGCGTGATCAACACTTATCATACAATGTTAATACACTAACTTGCCAAGATTGGGATAAAACATTTGGAGATGTATATAAGACATTAATTGATAATGATTTAGAAGCAGTAATGATCGGACATATAATGCTTCCAAGTTATCAAGAAAAATTTAATCCAAATGGTGAAGCTCTAGTTCCTGCAACTATTTCTAAAGAAATTACAACTAATCTTTTAAGAGATAAACTTGGATTTAATGGTTTAGTAATAACTGATGCTACTCACATGGTAGGATTTAGTGGAGCTAGTAAGAGAAGTGAATTGTTACCATCTGCAATCAATGCAGGATGTGATATGTTACTATTCTACAATGATTATTCTGAAGATATTGATTATGTGTTATCTAGTGTTGAAAGTGGTAAGATTAGTCTTGATAGATTAAATGAAGCAGTTACAAGAATACTTGCACTTAAGGCACATTTAAATTTAAATAAAGGTAATAATATTACTAGTGAAGAATTACTTTCTAATGTAGGAAAAGATGAATACAAGGCTGTCGCAAGAAATATCTCTCATGACGCTATTACATTAGTTAAGAACAATGATAATGTACTTCCTATTAGTCCTAATAAATATAAGAAGATATTAATAGTACCACTTGAATCTACTAATGCTTTATCTAAGTTTGGTTCTATATTTAGTAGAGGTGTTAATTATATTGATTACTTTAAGGGTTTACTTGAGAAAGAAGGATTTGAAGTTTCTATATTTGAATCTTTAGAGAAGAAGCTTGAGAATGCTACTAAAGAAGAATTATTAAAGATAATGAATGAATTATATGCTCAAAAGACATCTATTGAATCAGTTAAAGCTAAATATGATGCAGTTATATATCTAGCTAACATTGGTGGAAATGGAACAGTTCAACGTTTAAACTGGGCATTTACTAAAGGAAGTCTTGATGTACCTTGGTATTCTCATGAATTACCTATCATATTCGTATCTTTAGCTTGTCCATTCCATTTATTTGATGTTCCTGAGGTTCAAACATATATTAACTGTTATGACAAACAAAATCATACTCTAGATGCTTTAGTTGAAAAACTAGTTGGTAAAGATACATTTAGAGGTGTTTCAAGTGTAGATGCATTCTGTGGGAGAGAGGAGTTAAAATTATGAACTTAGAAAATTTTAAACCTAATCATAAATTCTTAATTTGTGTTGATTCTGATGGTTGTGCTGTTGATTCAATGACAGTTAAGCACACAAAATGTTTTGGTCCTGCATTCATTGAAACTTTTGAATTAAAAGACTATGAAGTTCCTTGCATGACTTACTGGCTTAATATCAATTTATATTCTAAAACTAGAGGAATCAATCGTTTCTTAGGATTAAATAAAGCATTGCATTATGTAAATGATAATTTTAAAAAGATTGATGATTTGAGTGTCTTTGATAAATATATTCAAGAATCTCATAGTTATTCTAATCAATCTTTAAAAGAATATATTGAAAAGCATAATGAAAATATACTTAAGAAATGTT